>JAOAHJ010000017.1 GCA_026415295.1 Spirochaetota bacterium
TTTTTTATATTTAAAAAATATAGGTATTATAATACCATAATGCTAATATATATAAGAGATTCTTTAGAAATAAAATAAAAAAATTAAAAAATAAAAATCAGGAGGTATTTATTATGAAAAGAAAAATTATTGAAATTGATCAAGATTTATGCAACGGTTGTGGGTTATGTGCTAATGCTTGCCCTGAAGGAGCTATTAAGATGATAGATGGCAAAGCCCATATTGTAGGAGAATTTTTATGTGATGGCCTTGGTGCATGTGTTGGTGAATGTCCTGTTAATGCTATTAAAATAGTTGAAAAAGAAGCAGAACCTTACAATGAAATTAAAGTTATACAAAATCTAATCCCAAAAGGAGAAAATGTATTGATAGCACACTTAAAACACCTTTATGATCATGGACAAATTAATTGGTATAATGAAGCTTTAAAATATCTTAAAGAAAATGGAATAAATATCAATCAAAGTTTTATTTCTTCTGCATCAATTTATAATCAAAGCCCTTGTTGTGTTAATTTTCAAAATGTTAATTCTTTTCCTAAAGAAACTAAATTTCAAAAAGATAATAATTATAATCAACAATATGAAAACAATAATTCAAATACTAGTATAATTTCTGAAATTTCAAATTGGCCAATTCAACTTCACCTTATCAACCCAAATGCTCAAATTTTTAATAATGCTGATATTTTAATCGCAGCAGATTGCACAGCATTTGCTCTTGGTTCATTCCATAAAGATCTATTAAAAGGTAAAAAACTAATTATTGCATGTCCCAAACTTGATGCTAATAAAGAGATATACATCGAAAAACTCTCTTTCCTCTTTTCCAATATAAATATAAATAGTTTAACAATCGCTATTATGCAAGTTCCTTGTTGTAGAGGGCTTGCAAATCTTGTCAATGAATCACTTCAAAAAGCTCAGAAAAATATTTCTTATGATTTAATTATTATATCAATAGATGGAAAAATACTAACTAAAATTAAAGTTTAATAATTTAACAATAAATTAAAAATAAAAGGAGAATTTTTATGTTTTGTTATCAATGTCAAGAAACTATGAAAAATGCTGGTTGTAATTTAAATCAAGGAGTTTGCGGTAAATCTTCTCAAACTTCTGATCTTCAAGATCTTTTAATTCATATTTTAAAAGGTATATCTACTTTAGTAGTAGAAGCAAAAAATAATAGGATTTCAACTGAAAAAGAGGATGAATTTTTACTTGGATCTCTTTTTTCAACAATAACAAACGGTAATTTTAATGAAAATTGGTTTATTAAAAGAATAACTGAAGCAATAAAATTAAGAGAAGAATTAAAACATAAAATTGTCTCAAAAGGTGTTTCATTAAATACAATAATTAATAATCTTGATGCTGTAAACTGGAAAGGAGATGAAAGCATCTATTTAAATAAATCCAAGGAAGTTGGTTTTCTGTCAATAAAAGATACAATGCGAAGATCCCTTATAGCTACAATCATTTATGGACTAAAAGGGATGTCTGCTTATGCTGATCATGCTTTTGTATTGGGCAAAAAAGATGATACTATTTTAGAATTTATGCATCATGCTTTATCTTCTACATTAAATAATGACTTAAGAAATGAAGATTTAATTAATTTAATAATGAAAACTGGTGAATTTGGAGTAAAAACAATGGCTTTGTTAGATAAAGCTAATACAGAAAATTATGGACAAATGGAAATTACATCTGTTAATATAGGAGTAAGGGATAAACCAGGTATTTTAATTTCAGGGCATGATTTAAAAGATCTTGAAATGCTTCTGGAACAATCAAAAAATACAGGTATAGATATTTATACTCATAGTGAAATGCTACCTGCTCATTATTATCCTTATTTTAAGAAATATTCTCACTTTGCTGGTAATTATGGAAATGCTTGGTGGAAACAAAAAGAAGAATTTGAAAAATTTAATGGTCCAATTTTAATTACAACAAACTGTCTTGTTCCACCTTCAGATACCTATAAAAATAGACTATTTACAACAGGAATAGTTGGGTTTGATAAAGTTAAGCATATTGATTCAGCCAATAATGGATATAAAGATTTTACTTCAATTATTGAACTTGCAAAAACTTGCCCACCACCAACTCCAATTGAAGAAGGACAAATACTCGGTGGATTCAGTCATACAGTTATAGAAAAATTAGCAGATAAAGTTGTTAATGCTATTAAAAGTGGAAAAATAAGAAAATTTGTTATTATGGCAGGTTGTGATGGAAGGATGCCATCTCGAAAATATTATGAGGATTTTGCAAAAGCTCTCCCAAAAGATACAGTTATTTTAACAGCAGGTTGTGCTAAATATAGATATAATAAGTTAGAGTTAGGTGATATTGAAGGAATTCCTAGAGTTTTAGATGCAGGTCAATGTAACAATTCATATTCAATTGCTATAATAGCTTTAAAATTAAAAGAAATATTCAATCTCGCTGATGTAAATGATTTACCTGTTGTTTTTAATATTGCTTGGCATGAGCAAAAAGCAGTTTTAGTATTGCTATCTTTACTTTCATTAGGATTTAAAAATATTCATATTGGTCCAAGTTTACCTGGATTTTTAGCTCCAGAAGTTGCAAAATTTATAATAGAAAATTTTGGTCTTGCAACTATTAAAGATGTTGATTCTGATTTGAAACTCTTAATCGGTTAATATTTTATCAATATATTTATTGACTTGAAAATTAATAAACTAAAGATTTTTTTGAAAAACAACTTTTATAAAATATATTTTATAAAATTGAATTTTTATCAACTTAATAATTTATAAATTTATTATTTTAACTTCTTAATTTTATTATTTTATTTTTCTGATATTTTTTAATTGTGAAAATTAATTTATATATTTACAAAAATCTATCACCTGAAGTATATAAACTTGCAATTATACGATTCTTTCTTTCAATGGGAAATTTTATTTCACCTTTTATGACTTTGCTTTTAGTTAAAAAGCTTTTAATTCCACCTCATATAGCTTCATTATTTGTCATTTCTGCTGGTTTTATGTTTATTCCTGCAAGTATCTTATCTGGAAAAATTTCAGACAAAATTGGAAGAAAATTTGTACTTCTCTTATCTTTCAGCATTTATATATTAATAATTTTTATTATATTTTTAATTTATCAATTTAATATATTTCATAATGTTATTATTGCAATTTTGTTAATATTTGCCAACCTTTTTATTTCTATGACTCAAGCTCCAATTGCTGCAATTATCACTGATGTAACAGAACCCTCTAATAGAAATGAATCTTTTTCCCTTGTCTATTTAGCTGTAAATGTTGGATTTGCTTTTGGACCCCTTATTGCTGGTTTTTTATTTGAAAATTATACTACTATGATTTTTTTAGGAAATGGGATTGCATCTCTCATAGGACTTACCATTTTAACTGGGATTAAAGAAACTAGACCTAATTTAAATATGATTCTTTTAGAATCAAACTCAAATAATTTTAATATTAATACTAATAAGTATCACAACTCATCTATAAAATTTATTCTTAATGATAAAGTTTTTTTTATATTTATTTTGGCTACAATTTTTTATTCTTTTACTTATTCACAAGTAGGATTTACTTTACCTATATTTCTTACTAAACTTTTTGATAAAAAAGGTGCAAAATATTATGGGATTTTACAATCAACAAATGCTATTTCAGTTATTCTGTTTACACCACTTATATCTATTTTAGCAAGAAAAAGATCTCCTTTTTTAATGGTCTCTTTAGCAGGAGTATTTTATGCTTTTGGGTTTGGTTTATACTTTTTAATTAATTCTATTCCCATGTTAATTTTAACAACAGTTATATGGAGTATTGGTGAAATTTTGCAAATCACAAATCAAAATGTTTTTATAGCAAATAGAACCCCAACAAATATTCGTGGAAGAATAAATGGAACATTTCAAATTCTAAATGGTTTAGGTTTTATGCTTGGTCCAGTTTTTAGTGGATTCTTTCAAAAACATTTTCCTATTAATTTTGTTTGGATAGTAGTTTTTATAATTAGTTTTATAGGTTCTATAGAACTTTTAGTTAGTTATTTTAAAATGAAATCAAACATTTTTTAAAATTAAATTCACATAAATTTAACTAAATATATTTTTTAATAATCTTTAGTTGTCAATTAATTTTTCTTTTTTTATACTTATATAAAGTTGTAATTTTTTTGGAGAAGAAAATGGAAAAATTACTTAAAGAAAACGAAATAGCTCCAGATTTTTCTTTACCTGATGAAAATGGGCAAATTAATAGGCTTTCTGATTTTAGAGGTAAAACTGTTGTGTTATATTTTTATCCTAAGGATGATACTCCTGGATGTACAAAAGAAGCATGTAGTTTTAGAGACTATTTTTCTCAAATTATCCAAAAAGGTGCAGTTGTAATAGGAATATCAAAAGATAGTAAAAAATCCCATGAAAAATTTAAGATTAAATATAATCTTCCTTTTATTCTCTTATCTGATGAAAAAGGTGAAGTAATAAAATTATATAATAGCCTTGGTGAAAAAAATATATTTGGCAAAAAGATTTATGGAATATTAAGAAAAACTTTTATAATTGATAAAAATGGTGTTATAAAAAAAATATTTGATAATGTCACACCGGAAGAGCACGGAAAAGAAGTATTAGAATATTTATAAAAATTTTTAAAAATTTGAACTTTTTTTATGAATAATTTTTTTATTATTTTTATGTTTTAAATTTTTTTATATCAAATTCAACTCTTTCAATATTTTTCTTATTATCAATTGAAATTTTTTCTATATTCAATAGTGAATTATTAATTGAAGAGAAAGCATCATCCATTTCTACTATAGACATATTTATTTCTTCAGTCAAATTATTCATTTTCTCTATATCTTCTTTAATCAGATGCCCCAATTGTAATATCGAATTTGAGGATATTTTTATCTTATTTGTAATATCCTTCATTAAGGCTATAGAGTTACTTATCTCCTGTAAATTTTTATTCTGCTCAAAAATAGAATTTTCTACAATATCCTCTTCATAACTTATAATTCTTGTTAAATCAAGAACACCTTCATAAAATATTTCATTATCTTTAACTTTTAAATAAACTTCATCAAGATATATTTTAATAGACTCAATAATATTAAAAATACCGTTTTTGTTTACACTTAGATTTTCGTATATTTCATTAAAATAATTTCTTAATATTTCATTTTTATTTTTAATTTTTCTATTTGTCTCATTTTTATCTATAAAATTATTTATTTCTAATTTTTCTAAATCGTTAAAATTTAATTTTTTAGTAATCTCATTAAAATTAACTATAATTTTATCTAATTCTTGAAAAAAATCTGGATTTTTTTGTATAAGATTTCTTAACTCAACTACTTTTTCATAATTTTTTTTATAAAGCTGAAGAAGTTTTTTTATAGAATTATAGTTTGTTTCAAAAATAGCACCTGATTTTTCAATATTTTTTACAATCTTTTCAACATATCCTGATGATTCATATAAGAATCCTGACTGACTTTCTATTAACTCATTTAATTTCTCTATATCATTGAGCATACTCATAATTGATTCAGATGATTTTATAAAAAATTCTTTTTGGTTAGTAGCTAAATGTTTAATATTGTTTGTGTTTAAAGTTAATTCATTAACAGATGTAGTTGTAGTCATCATATTTGTTGATAAAATTTCTCCAATAATTTTTAAATTTTTAATAGAATCCTTTAAATTTGAAACTATTAGTCTTAATCTATCAATAAATAAATTAAAATTTGTGGCTAACACACCAATCTCATCTTTTGTTTTAATTTCTATTTTATGTGTTAAATCCCCTTCACCACTTGATAACTCGATAAAAAAATTATCTATTTTTATAATATTGCTAGTTATTAGATTACTTACAATATTTGATATTAAAGAGACTAATATAAAAACTATTATTAATGTTATAATTATAGCTTTTATTAGATTTAATATTGGAAAAAAAAGTTCCCTCTCTTCAATTGCAATTCCTACTATCCATCCTTTAGTATACCTAATTTTATTATATATCAATATTTCTTTTATCCCATCAGGTCTAATTATTTTTATTAAGCCACAATTATCTTTATTTAATTTTTCATAAATTTTTTTAACCCCCTTATATTTAAGTTTTTCAAGTTCATCTATCTTCATTTTCATAATAAAATCTTTATTCTTATGAGCAAAAATAGTACCATCTGAACCTATCGCCCAACCATAAGCAGTCTTACCAACTCTCAATCCTTCAATAATTTCTGTTAATTTCTCAAGTGTAACATTTACACTTATTATTCCATTAGTCTTATTGTCGTTATTAACAACCCTATGAGATATCACAAAAACTTCTTTTCCTGTAGATTTAGAAATAATTGGATCACTTACAAAGTATTCTTTATTATTGATTATTATTTCTGTAAAAAACTCTCTTTCTTTTTCATTTCCCATAGCTCCTGTTGTTGTTATAAAATTACCATTTTCATCAGTATAAAAAAGAATTTCATATAAAGGATTTAAATTCTTATTTATAACTTCAAAAGTTTTATTAACAAGGTAAAAATTTCCACCAAGAAAATCTATTTTTATTCCATCTTTAATAATCTTTCCTTCTCTAAAATCATCCAAAAAAGATAAAGTTTTTAATTCTGAAATTATTCCAAATATTATATTTTCTATAGCAACAGTTCCTTTTTTTAAAATCTCAAACTGAAGAAAATTTATATAAGGCTCAATATTATATTTTATAAAATATATTATTAAAAAAGATAAAATTATCAAAGTAGCAATGGATAATATCAAAGAAGAAAACATTATTTTTTCTTTTATAGAATTACCTAACATAAAAATCCTTTAAAAAAATTATATATATTCAATAATAATTCTATTATTATTTTTATTTATTTATTAAATAATTCAACAAATTTTATTAAATTTAATAAATTAATTAATTACTAAAATATTCTATTTTGTAAGATTGAAAAAAATTATTTTTAGCTTATTTTTTAATTAAGTTAAAATTATTAAATTTATTTTTTATTAGATCTTTTATTAAAATTAATGAATAAAGAAATTGAACAGATAAATAGTCAAATAAAACACTATTCAAAAATATTTCAAAGTTATGAGTATATCCAAAACACCGAAATATTTTTTGAAATTATTTTAAATGAAATAAAAAAAAAATTTTTCTTCATTCAAAGTCGGTTTTTTATACTTTGATAAAGAATTAAATGAATTTTATATTAAAGGTGAAAAAATATCTTACAATGAATATTATAAAAATTATATAGATAAATCCTTTTATATCGAAAAAGTTTTTACAGAAAGGGAAATTCTTATAATCAATTTAAATCAAGAAAATAAAGATTTTTATAAAGGAATATTTATCCCTTATGTTAAATCTATTATAATAATACCAATATTTTCATCTAATAATTTTTATGGTATTATGGTTTTTGAAAATGAAAACAATATTAATTTAACAGATATTGAAATTTCTACATTAAATATCATTTCTTCTAATTTGAATTTGTTTTTTCATACATTTTACTTTCATCAAAAAATTGAAAATGATCTTCTAAATACATTAAAAGCTTTAGTTTCATCTATTGAGATTAAAGATCATTATACTAAAGGTCACTCTTTAAGAGTAATGAATTATGCAATAAAATTTGCATTTCTTCTCAATTTAGAAGATAAAATTATTGAAAAAATTAAATGGGCTTCTTTACTTCATGACATAGGGAAAATTGGAATTCCAGAAAGTATTTTAAATAAAACTCTTCCTCTAAGTGAAAATGAATTTATAATAATGAAAAAACATGTTTTTTTTTCTTATCAAATTTTGCAACCTCTATCATTTCTCGAAGAGGAAAGAAAAATAATTCTTCATCATCATGAAAAATGGGATGGTACGGGTTATCCATATGGACTTAAAGGTGAAGAAATTCCCTTCGAATCAAGAATCATTTCAATAGTTGATTCTTTTGATGCAATGAATACAAATAGACCTTATAGAAAAAAAGTTAATATGGATTATATAAAAAATCAATTTATTGAAAACTTGGGAAAACAGTTTGATCCAATTTTAGGTGAAAAATTTATACAATTTTTAGAAAATAAAGATATAGTAGCAGAAAATCTAATTTCATAATATATTATAAAAATTATTAGTTAAAGTATTTTATTATTTAATAATTTAAACTTTTATTAAATTAAAAAATTTTTTTTTATTATTTATTTTTTAATTATTAAAATTAGCTAATACAATTTTTACAGTTATTATATTTATTCTACTATCCTATTAAATTTATCTTATTTATGCTTAATTTTTCATCTATATAAATAAGTTCTCCTAATTTTATCTCTTTCCAATTTTCATCTGTCAATTTTTCAGAACAAATTAAAACTGCCTCTTCTCCCTCTTTACTTTTAGATTCTAGAATCATATTTGTTTCTTGAGAAGAGTAGTTTATAGATGATAAAATATGATGAAACTTTCCATTGAAAATTCTAGATCAAAATCCTTATTTGCTCTAAGTCCTAGTAATCTACATATATAAATACCCCTTAATAAAAATTTTGTACACTTTTAAAAATTCAAGTTACTTAATAATTATTTATTTGCATTTTATTATTAATATTTATTTGAAATAATCAAATTAATCTACTAAAATTAATTATAAAATAAATTTAGTTAATTTAAAGTTCCTTTAATTTTTTTAATTTATTTTTGGAGGAATAAAAATGGGAAACAATACTCTTGTTATTAGTAAAAAAGCATTTATTTCCACTTTTATAATATTACTTGTTCTCACTATAATATCTGGGATTTTAACTCAAATTATACCTCAAGGAAAATATGAAAGAACTATATCTGAAGAAGGAGAAAAGATAATTGCAGATTCTTTTAAATTTATTAAAGAAAAACCATTGCCAATTTATCACTGGTTTTTAGCTTGGATTGAAGTTCTTTTTGATAAAGGAAATATTTTAATAATTTCAATTATTTTATTTATTTTAATAATTGGTATATGTTTTTCAATAATTAACTATACAGGAATTTTAGAAATTATAATTAAAATATTATCTTATAAATTTTACAAAAACAAATTTCTTCTTCTTTCTATAATAACACTTTTTTTTATGATTTTAGGTTCTATGTTTGGAATATTTGAAGAAATGCTTCCTCTTATTCCTTTAATTTTATTACTATCAAAAAATTTTGGATGGGATCAATTAACTGGTCTATATATGAGTCTTCTTGCCACTGGTTGTGGCTTTGCTGCTGCTATTTCAAACCCTTTTACTTTAGGAGTAGCCCAAAAATTAGCAAATATTCCTGTTCTTTCAGGGGCAGGTTATAGAATTTTCATTTTTATTTTTATATATTTTATTCTAATAACTTTTATAGAAATTTATATTAAAAAAATAACAAAAAATTCAATTGTAGAAAAAGGGAGCAATTATAGTACAAATTATATAGAAAATTTTAATATTTCAACTATGGAAAATAAAGATATAGAAATTATTAACAAAAAGAAAAAATCAATAACTTTTTTTATTATTATGATTATAATTATGTTTTGCTTCATAATAACAACATTATTTATTAATAATATTGCTAGTTTTTCAATTCCTATTATTGCTTTAATTTTTATAATAATCGCTATTGGAACAAGTATAATAGAAAGAGTTTCTGCAAAAGAAATTATAAAAATTGGGATGAAAGGCTTATCAGGAATATCACCTGCTATAATTCTTATATTATTAGCTATGGGAATTAATTATATAATAAAAAAAGGAAACATTATAGACACTATTCTATTTTATTCATCAAATGAATTAAAAAAAAGTGGCCCCTACATAACATCTTTAGGAATTTATCTTATAACTCTTTTTTTAAATTTTTTTATAGGTTCAGCTTCTGCAAAAGCTTTTCTCCTAATGCCTATACTTACTCCACTTTCAGATATAACTGGCATCTCAAGACAAATAATAGTTTTAGCTTTTCAATTTGGAGATGGATTTTCAAATGTAATCTATCCAACAAATCCAGTATTAATAATAGGTCTTGCTATATCAGGAGTTTCATATTTAAAGTGGTTTAAGGCAACAATTCTTCTTCAAATAATTATTTTTATTTTAACCTCTATATTTCTTTTGATAGCTGTATCTTTTGGATATAAATAAAGCTCATATAATAAACTAATTTAAAGATACAATAAATTAGAAAATATCTATTACTAAAAATAGTAAGGATTTTATATGTTTTTACATGAAAAAATTAAAAATATCGATGATATTAAAAAATTTATTCCAGAAATTTTAGAAAGTTTAAAAAAGCTCGATTATGATATATCTTTTGAAAACAATAATGACTGTTTTATAATAAGAGCAAAAAAGAAAAATAATAAAAATCATTTAATTTTACAAAGTGGACTCCATGGAATAGAAGGTTATGCAGGTTTTATATTTATTTACAATTTTGTTAATAAAATATTAATTAGAGAATTAACAGAAAAAAATAAAAACTTTAATACTATCAATCAGATAGTAAATAAATTTGATTTTTCATTTATCATTAATGCTAATCCATATGGAGTAAAAGCTAAAAGAAGAGTTAATGAAAATAATGTTGATTTAAATAGAAATTTTCTATTAAGCAGTGAAGAATTTTATAAAATAGACGATGAATATTTACTTATTGATAAATACATTAATATAGAAAAAAAGGTAAAATGCTTTTTTAGATCAATATTAAATATAATATATAATATAATAAAAATTATTACTAAAATTGGCCAAAAAAAGTTTAAAGAAATTTTATTGATAGGTCAAAATTTAAATCCAAATGGATTATATTATAGTGGAAACGGCTTTGAAAAAGAGACACTTTTTCTAATAAACTTATATGAAAATATTTTCAGTGAGTATTCTCCTGAAAATACTATATTCATTGATCTCCATACAGGTTATGGCCCAAAATCTCAGATGAGCATTGTTAATTCTTTTTATTTTAATAATAATGAAATAGAAAAATTTATTAATAAAAACTATCCTCTTGTTTCAAAAGTTAATACTGATAGTTTTTATAAAATAAAAGGGGACCTTATAGATTTTATTTATAACAAATATCCATCAATTAAATATGCTACAACTTTTGAATTTGGAACTTTCGGAGATTCTTTAATAGGAAATCTTAAATCTCTAATAGCTTTAATTTTAGAAAATCAATATTATAACACTAATATAAAAGGCAAAAACTTAAATAAAAATACTATAAATTTTACTGGTAAAAAAGTTCTATCCTTTTATGAAAAAGCTTTTTACCCAAATAGTAAAAAATGGTGGAGAAAAGCTTTATTAGATTTTGAAAAGGCAATAATAGCTATTCTCCACCTTTAAATTATAATCTTTTTTATATTATCCTGTAAAACTATTTTATTTATTATATTAAAATCTATTATTTAATTCAAACAAAATTCTTACAATAAATCATTATGATTATATTTTTATTAATTTCTATCATACAAATAAGTCAAATATTTTATTATTTGTTAAAATTAAATTCTTTTAGAAGTTTTATTATTTTTAAAAATAAAAACCATAGCTAAAGATACTATTAAATGCTATTGCAACACCTCCAGGTAAAGGACCACCTCCTAAAGATATTATTAAATAGAGTCCGATTCCAAAATTTATATAATTACTTTTACTAACTAATATTTGACTAATAATATTTCCATTAATTTCAATAATTGGTACAAAAAAATCACCATAATAGTTTAATCCTGTTATCATTTCTCCTTTTAAACCAACTTGAGCTTGGGCAAATATTCTTCTATTATCCATTTTATTTAAATAAAAAACAGGACCAGTTTTAAAAGCAAATCCCCAACCACCAAAAACAACATGGTAATAAAAGTGGGTAGACCATGGTAATTTACTACCTAAATAAAAAAAATAGCTAAACCCAAAATCAATATTAAAACCAATTTTTGAACCTATTACTGTTCCAACTAAAATGTCAAAACTTAAAGAATTTGCATTAGGATCAGCTTGTTCCTGGGAATAAATTTTTAATGGAAAAATAGAGATAATTAAAATTAAAACTAAAATAAAGACTTTTCTCATTTTTCTCTCCTTTAAAGATTTTTTATTTAATTAAAAAAATTTTTTTACAGAAGAACATTGTATTAATTAGTTTATATATATTAATAAAATGAATAATACAATGCAATATATTTCAAATTATATGACATTATTATTTAAATTTCAATAAAAAAATTTAAAAAAAATTTTAAATTTATATAATCCTTTTAGAAAATTCTTTAATATTTTTAATTAAGTATTATTAAAAATTGCATGCTTATTCCTTAAAAATATATTTATTAAGGTTATTTATGAAAAATAATAATGAAAATTTAAAAGGTATTTTAGCTTTATGGTTTACTGTTTTCTTATGGGGAATTCATGGTCCTTCCGCAAGGTTTCTTACTCAAAACAATATCTCCCTAATTGCTGTAGCAGAAACAAGATTTTTAATTGGTACTTTTGTATTTTTATTTTATCTCTTAATTAAAAAAAGTTTCTTACCATTATTAAAAAACTTTTCTATTGATATTATTATTCTTTCTATAGTAGGTTTGTTTTTTAATTCTATCTTCTATCACTTAGGATTAAAATATATTCCTGCTACACTTGTTATGATATTAGAAAATTTAACTCCATTTTTTGTTATTTTTTTTAATCTTATCTTTGATAAAATTAAACCAGATAAATATATTATTATTTCTTTAACAATCTCTTTTACTGGTTTATTTTTAATAGGAATAGGCAAAGGTGGCCTTAATTTAAATGACAATTCTTTCTATATAGGACTTATTTACGAAATAATTGCAGGGATTACTTTTGGTTTTTATACATACTATAGTGGAAAGACTTTAAATAAACTAAAAAATTATTATAAAAATTATAATAATATAAACAACCAAAATATTATAAATCAGAATAAAATTCAATCTATTATATTTAAATATTCAGAATTTAATATTATTATAAACCTTCTTTTCTATGTATTTATTATATCAACTTTAGCTGGATTTCCATTTATTCTTGATTTTAAGAATAATAAAATAACAACAATAGATTTGATTGTTATCCTTCAAATGGGTTTATTTGAATCTGGTCTTGCTTACATTTTGTGGAATTATGGAATTTCAAAAGCTGGATCATCAAAAGCTTCAATACTTTTTTTAATGACTGTTGTTTTTACTCTTATTAATGAGATTATTTTTTTAAAATTTATCCCTTCAATAATTTTAATTATTGGTGGTTTTTTAATAATGGCTGGTTCTTTATACATAACAATTAATAAAAATAAACCAAATGAAATAGTAAATAATTTAATTAGAAATAATAAAAATATAACTTGAAAATAAAGTTAAATAATGATTATATAAATCAAATAGAAAAATTATTAAATATAAAAGGAGTTAAATATGATTATAAACATCATATTGATAGTTTATTTAATTTTAGGAGTTTTATATACTGCCTTATCAAAGCAGAGCAATATTATTCTATTTTTCTTCTATTTTACATTCAGTTTTGGATTAAGCTTAATTAAAAATATTGCATATAAAGATTCTAAAAGTCCATTTATAAAATATTTACAATATTTCGCTTCTCTTATTTTTATAACAATTATGTATATAAATCTATATTTTTTTCAATTCAAATATATCTTGGGTGTAAATTTTAGTTTACTATTTGCACAAGGAGTTTATTTTTTCTATACACTGTTACCACTATCAGCTTTACTTGATATATTATTTGAAAGATTTAGAAATAGATAGATAAACTAACATTAACTATTTTTACTTTTATTAAATACAATACTTTCAAGATAATTTAAAAATTTATCTATATCATCTTTTGTATTATCCCAACTTGTAACAAACCTTACAATCTCTTCCTTTTCATCCCATATATAAAAAGGAAACTTTTTTGATAATTTTTTGTAATATATTAGAGGAAAAAATACAAAAATTTGATTAGTTTCCCTTTTTTTGTATAATTTAAAATACTTATCTGAATTTTTATTATTTATATTTTTAATAAACTCACTCCTATTGTCTCTATTATTATTTAAAAATTCTTCAAACTTAAATCTAAATTCGTTAATCTTATTTTCAAAATATAAAGCTAAATCATTTGAATTTTTAGCAAGCTCATATGGTAAATCTGAGTTTAAATATCTTAAATATTGAGCTGATATAAATCTCATTTTAGAATGAAGTTGCATTCCTTGTTTTCTAACAAATTTGAAATCTTTTATTAAATTATTTATTATTTTTGATTTAAAAGTTTTTTCTTTTTGTTTTAAATTTACCATATTAAAAACAACAACTTCTCCAAACATTAATCCATTTTTAGTTCCTCCAAAAGATAAAACATCACAGTATTTAAATATTTCATCTATTTTAACTTTTAGAAAGTCACAAGCATTAAAAATACGTGCCCCATCAATATGAAGAAACAAATTATTTTCAAAACAAAAAGTCTTTAGTTTTTCAAGTTCATTTAAACTATAAACAGTACCAAGTTCTGTTGGTTGGGAAATAGAAACAATCTTTATCTGAGCAACATGTTCATCACCAATTTCTTTAAGATTATTAATAATATATTCTAGTTTAATCTTACCATCTTCAGAAACATCATAAATTATTTTATTTCCAGCAAATCTTTCTAGACCACCTGTTTCATGATGATTAATATGAGCACTTTTAACAGTAAATACGCTTTCATATGGCTTTAATAAACTTGAAATTGCTAAAATATTTGCTCCTGTTCCATTATATACAAAAAAAGGTATACAATCGAGTCTCATAACTTTTTTAATCAATTTTATAGCAAGATATGTTGTACGATCATATCCATAACCTAATGAATGCCCAAAGTTTTCCTCTTCTAAAGCTTCTAAAATTGTAGGATAAACTTTAGAGCAATTATCTGATGCAAAAAATCTTATCTCTCTTTTCATAAAAAAAATATTAACCTTTATATTTTTTTTAATTTTTTATTAGTTTTCCTAAAGTAAAATTAAAACTATTTTCAGCAATTATTATATTTTTTATATATTCTTTTTAGCCCCCTTTTTTGCAAGTTGATCAACATAATCATTCCACTTATTACCAGAATGACTTTTTATTTTTATCCATTCTATTTCAATGTTTTCATTTAGAAAATTTAATATTTCATTTTTATAATTAAAAGTTTGTATATTCTTAACTTTCCATAATCCTTTAACCCACTTCTCAAGCCCTTCGTAATCGTAAAATATTTTTATTTTATAATCTTTATAATTTTTTATATTCTCTTTAACCCATTTTAACCCTATTACTACAGATTCAATTTCTCCTCCAATTTGTCTTAATCTTTTTATATTTTCATCATTTATTTTACCATAATATTCATATAAAACAATATTTTTGGGTGAAAGAATAACTCCACCGTAACCTGTTTCCCCATCAATATATGAACCATCAACATAAATAAAAATTTCATTATCATTTACATTTTGGGTATTTAGTTCACCTGTATTTTGTATTTCATCAAGTTTCTCAGGATACAAATTCAAATTATTATTTTTTATATTTTTCTCACTAAATTTTTGAGAATTTAAAAACTCTTCAGCAAGAGAAGAAAGTATTTTTAATATATTTTCATTTTCAATATTAAAAGAATTAATTTTGTCTGCAAAATTAAAAGTAAATCTATTTTTTTTTGGTGAATAATATATAACTATATCTTTTTCAAAATTTTCTTTATTCTTTTTTACTTTTATCTTAAAATTATAATCTCTTAAGCTTTCTTCATACAGATTAATTGATAAATCATAATATTTAGAACAATTATCTGAAATAAATTTATAAAAATTAATATATAAATCTTTATATTTGATCATCATTTACAAAATTTTCCTTTAAGGCAAATGCTTCTGCAATATTAGTTAAATGATCACCAATTTTTTCAAGATTGATGATAATATCATAATATATGGTAGAAGTTATAGAATCTCCCTTCTCAGATTTTAGTACTTCATAATAATTATTTCTATACTTATCTCTTAATAAATTAATCTCTTTCTCAAAATTATAAGCTTTTTCTAAATTTAATTTATTACAATCTACAGAACAAGTTATCTCAAGATAATTAATATATTCTATTATTTTATCAACCATTAAAGATAGATCATTCCTATTTCTTTCAGATAATTTTATTTTATTATCAACACATCTTATAAAAATATTGTATAAATTTTGGGAATGATCCCCTATTCTTTCAAAGTCATTAACGGCATGAATTATTTTAGGTATAATAGATGCCTCATTTTTAGATAGCTCATTTGTTGTTAATTTAACAAGATAGTTTGAAATTTCATATTGCATATAATCAAGAACTGTCTCATTTTCATTCATTAGATACAATCTTTTTGTATTACCATTTATGAGAAAATCTTTTGCAACTTCCATAGCTTCTTTACAAATATGGATCGCTCTTATAACCTCTTTTTTTATTGATTCAATTGCTATTTCTGGGTTATCCAAAAGATTTTTATCAAGGAAAATTGTATATTTTTCTCTTTCTTCCTTTTTACCTTTAAATAAATAATTTATAAAAGCAACAAAATATTTAGTAAAAGGTAAAAATATAATTGTATTAAACACATTAAAAAAAGTATGAGAGTTTGCAGCTTGTCTAACTGGATCACTTGAAGTTAAAGTAATAAATTTTATATATGGATTAAGAATATTTAAAAAAATAATAGTGCCAAAAACATTAAAAAATATATGAGCATAAGCTACTTTTTTAGCATTTATATTTGCATTTAAAGAAGCTATAAATGCAGTTATGCATGTTCCTATATTATCTCCAAAAATTATAGGGATAGCACCTTTAATATCAATAAGCCCCTGGCTTACCAATGTAATAACCATACCTACAGTTACTGAAGAAGATTGTAATATTATAGTTATAATTAAACCAGTCAAAACTCCTAACAGTGGATAATAAGAAAATTTAATAAAAAATTCTTGGAATGATTTTGATTCCCTCCATGGTTTAATTCCTAATTTCATAAAATACATACCTATAAAAATAAGTCCAAGTCCAACAAGAAAAGAACCAATATATTTAAGCCTATTATTCTTACCAAATAAATAAAAAATAGCTCCTATAAAAACAAATATAGGAGCTATATCTTCCATTTTAAAAGCCATAATTTGTGCTGTAACTGTAGTACCAATATTAGCACCATAAACTATTCCTACAGCTTGAATAAGATTCATTAAACCTGCATTAACAAATCCAATAGTTAAAACTGTAGTAGCCGAAGAACTCTGAATAATTGAAGTTACAATTAATCCTACTAGCATTCCTGAAATAGGTGAAGATGTAACTTTAGAAAGAAATTCTTTTACTTTTGCAGAAGAAATTTTTTTTAATGCTTCAGAAAAATTATTGATCCCAAGGAAAAATATCCCTAGTCCTCCCAAAGAAAATATTAATGAACTCAATATTTTATTCATTTAAGTACCTCAAAAATTCTTTCTTTTAATTTTTCATTTAAATAAAAAGCTTCCTCTTTTGTTTTAGCTGAAGTCTGAAAATATATTTTTATTTTTGGTTCTGTTCCAGAAGGCCTAACTGTGATTTTAAAATTTTCTCCAAAAAACTGTAGAACATCAGATTTAGGCAATCCAGTATTATCATTTTTATAATCTATATATTTAACAATATTTAAATCTGGAAGAAGATTGCATTTTTTAGTTCTTAAATTCTCCATTATATTTTTCATTTTCTCCATACCTTCAAGTCCTTCCAAATTTAGAGAATAAACTGTATTTTTATAATATCCATATTTTTTATAAATATTATCAATAAAATCTTCAACTTTAATACCTTCTTGCTTTAAATATGAAAAAAGTTCTATTAATAATAATATTATGATGATAGCATCTTTATCCCTTGCATGATCACCAACAAGATATCCATAACTTTCTTCTCCTCCAAATACAAAGTCCCTACCTTTATTTTTATTAATAATTTCTCCAATATATTTAAACCCTGTAAGAACTCTATAAAATTCTACATTAAAATCTTTAGCAATCAATTCATGCAAATCTGTAGTAACTATAGTATTTATAGCATAAGGATTATTTTTATAATCTCTATTTTTTAAAAGATAATAAAAAATCATAGTGGCAATCTCATTACCATCAGGAAAAAATTTATATACATCCCCTTTTTCATCTTTTTGTAGAAAAACAACCCCAACTCTATCAGCATCAGGATCAGAAGCAAGTACAATTTCTGCAGAAATTTTTTTTGCTTTTTCTATTCCTAAATAGAAAGCTTCTTTATCCTCAGGATTTGGTAATTTAACAGTAGAAAAATTACCATCAGGAGTTATTTGCTCATCAACATAATATAAATTATTTATACCAAGTCTCTCAACTATCCTCTTTATTGGTGCTATTCCTGTCCCATGAAGTGATGTATAAACTATTTTAAAATTATTTAAATTTTTCTTTAAGATTGAAATATCGATATTTTTGATAATTTCATCAATATAACTATTGTAAAAATATTCTTCATCTATAAATTCTATTTTAGAATCTTTTACTAAACTTTCAAAATCTCCAAATTTAATAGTTTTTAAATCATCTATACTGTTAACCTCTTTTATAATTTCTTTATCTATAGGTGAAGTTATTTGACATCCAGTATTATCATATAACTTATAACCATTATATTCTTTAGGATTATGAGAAGCAGTAATCATAACACCAATTGTAGTTTCATACTTTCTAACCGCATAAGATAGACAGGGTGTTGGAGCTGGATTTTTCATAATATAAACTTTAAAACCATTAGAAGCCAAAATTGCTGAAGTAATTTTTGCAAATAAATAAGAATTATTTCTTGTGTCATAAGATATACATGCCTTTTTTTCTTTGACCCCTGTTTTTATAAAATAATTAGCAATACCTTGTGTAGCTTTACCAACAGTATATTTATTCATTCTAAAAGAACCTATACCCATTATACCTCTTATACCACCTGTCCCAAACTCAAGATCATAAAGAAAAGCTTCTTCCAATTCTTTATTAGAACTTTTATTTACAAAATCTTCAAGCTCCTTTCTATCAATATTTTCAATACTTTCATACCATTTTAATATTTTATTTTTTAAGTTATTATTTAAATTTTCACTTAAATTCAACATAAAAACTCCCCTTTTTAATTTTATTAACTTTTTGTTAATTTTCAATTTTAATTTTAGTTTTTGTTAAATATATGTTAATTTATTTTTTAGGAAATTTAAAATTGATTACAATTTTTAATCTATTATTTTCAAAGCAGTATTACAACTTATTTAGTGAATTTTCTTGAATTCTTTGATTATCTTTAGAATAATATTCTTTGGCTTTTTGAATAAGAAATTCATAATTATTTTTAGTTGGGTCTTCTATAACAATGTCCAATAAATAATTTAAAATTTCTCCAATTTTTCTAGATGGGGGAATTTTTAATTCTCTTTTTATATCATTACCATCTATTTCAAGATCTGTAACTTTTAGGGCACTGTCTTCTTCAATAACTCTTTTTATTTTCTCATAAAACTCAATTAAAATCTGAGGATAACTTTCGCTTTTGCCATTTCCAATTCTATCAGCAACTCTTAGTGAAAACAATGGAGCAATTAAATCAAGTCCCACTCTCTTAATAAATCTTCTTACAGCCCCATCTGTCCATTCTTTTGTATAATGGAACATATGATATCTTATTAATCTAGTTACAATATTTATTTGTTGATTTGAATATCTATATTTTATCATAAAGTTTCTTGCAATCTCTTCAGAATACTTTTCATGATCATAGAAAACATTCCCATCTATTCCTTGGCCTTTAAAATAATAAAGTGATTTTAATTTACCTACATCATGAAGTAAAGCAGCAAGCTTTAAGTTTATATCATTTTGAGCAGCATCACAAGTATAAAGTGAATGCCAATAAATATCATATTTATGAAAAACATTTTGTTCTATACCTATACATTCTTCGAGTTCTGGCAATATCATAGATAAAATTCCTGTTCTTCTAAGCATATCGATACCAAAAGATGGCTTTGCTGATAAAAGTATCTTATTAAATTCATCTCTAATTCTTTCTTTTGATATATTTAATAGAGAATTTTTATATTTTTTAATTGCTTCAAAAGTCTTTTCTTCTATCTCAAAATTTAATGTTGTTGCAAATCTAATAGCTCTAATAATTCTTAAGGCATCTTCTTCAAATCTTTTTTCTGGGTCTCCAACTGTTCTAACTATATTTTTTATTAAATCATCATAACCATTATAGGGATCAATAAAAACATTTTCTAAGGGATCATAAGCTATAGAATTTATCGTAAAATCTCTTCTTGATAAATCTTCATAAATATTATCAATATATTTAATGTCTTCAGGATGCCTATTATCAAAATAATTAGATTCAATTCTAAAAGTAGTTATTTCAAAATCAATATTCTTAAATAAAACAGTAACTGTCCCATGTTTAAGGCCTGTTGGAATGACTTTTTCAAACATATTTAATATATCTTCAGGATAAGCAGAAGTAGCAATATCTATATCTATATGTTCAAGTTTAACACCTATATTTCTTTTCAAAATAATATCTCTTATAAATCCACCAACAATGTAACACTTATAACCATGTTCTTTTATAATTTTACAAACTTCAATTGCTTCAGAAGGAATAAAATTTTGTATTAAATTTTTATCTAATAAATACATCACTTAAAAAATAAATATTTATTTTTTTTTTTCAATTTTTATTAGAATTTAAATTATTAAACTTTATTCTTTCACAAAAAATTTTTGTATTTTTAAAAATATTTTTTATAAATTTAGCTAAAAAATTAAAATTATTTTTACTATATTACAATATAAAAAAAGGTGGGAACCTTCCCACCTTTTCCATTTTTTACCTTAATAACTGAAGAATTTGTTGTGGTTGAGCATTTGCTTGGGCAAGCATAGCTGTAGCAGCTTGTGTTAGAATATTGTTTTTTACGAACTCTGACATCTGAAAAGCCATATCAGTATCTCTTATTCTACTTTCAGCTGCTTGCATATTTTCTGCACCATTTAAAAGACCTTTTGCCATAAATTCTAATCTTTCTTGATATGCTCCAAGGTTAGCTCTTTCTCTAGCTACTCTAATCAAAGCAGCATCTACTATACCAAGTGCCATATTTGCTTTATCTTGAGTAGATACAGAAATATGAGTAGCAGTAACAGCTCTACCTATTGGAGATCTTAAACCAAGTCCCTGTGAAGACATTGTGCCAATATAGATTCTTATTCTCTGATCCATATTAGCACCTACATGCAACCACATTGACGCTGCAACTTCTGAAGAAAGCTGTGGCCTTGCAAACCTACCAGTAAGAAGATTAATACCATTAAATTGTGCATGAGAAGCTATTCTGTCAATTTCATCAATAAGTTGAGCTACTTCTACCTGAATATTCATCCTGTCATCATCATCGTAAACACCGTTTGCTGATTGAACTGCAAGTTCTCTTAATCTCTGCAAAACATCCATAGTCTCTCTTAAGTAGCCCTCTGCTGTTTGAATCAATGAAATACCATCTTCAACATTCTTTTCAGCTCTAACAAGACCTCTAATCTGGGATCTCATTTTTTCAGAAACAGCAAGACCAGCAGGGTCATCAGCTCCATTATTAATTCTTTCTCCAGAAGATAACTTTTCAATGTCTTTTCTAGTCTGCCAAGAATTAAATTTAATCTGCCTAGAAGCAAACAACGATGATATGTTGTGATTAATAATCATAAAGGTCCTCCTTGATTAATTAAATTAACATCCCTGTTTACTTCATTAATCGACAACATACCAAAATCTTTAGCTAAAAAAAAATTATTTTATAGATATTATTTCTTATATGTTTCTTCAAGCTCTTTAACTATCGCTTCTACATTAACTCCGTGCACCATTAATCCTTCTTTTAAAGTTTCTCCACTTGCTGCAAAACATCCTATACAACCAATATTATATTTTGACAAAATTGATGCAGCTTTTGGATGAATAGATAAAACATCAATAATTTTCATATTTGCCCAATCCATATATTTATACCTCCATTTATCTAAATTTAATAAAAAATTTTATTATAGTAAATAAAAAAATGTAAACTACTTAAATTTATTAGTTTCAAAAAAATATTTAATATTTCAAAATTATTTTTTTAGAAAAAAAAGTATATCGTTTATAAAAACAAACCCCATTAATATAAATAAAAAAATCATCCCAATAGTTTGAATTTTAATTATCAATTTTTTATTAAGAGGTTTTCTCAAAATTACTTCAAGCAAGAAGAATAAAACATAAGAACCATCAACAGCAGGAATTGGTAAAAGATTCATAATGACTAAAATAACTGAAAGAAGCCCATAAAACTCTAAAAAGTTTCTAAATCCAGTTTTTGCAATCTCAGAAGAAAAATATATTATTTTTATTGGCCCCCCAAGTGATTCATTTACATTAACTTTGCCTGTAAATAATAGTCTTAAACTTTTAAAAAAAAGATAAACTGTATCTTTCATTGTTTTAAATGACTTTAGAAAAGCTTTATTAAAACTTAATCCTTTTATCAAAACAGGATCTGGAAGGAAGCTTATTTTTAAATCCATATTTCTTAGCAAATAAATGTTACCATTTATAATCTTACCATCAGTTTTTTCTATCTCAAAATGTACATCTCTCCCTATAAGACTATTTAGCTTTTCAATGAAGTCAACCTCAGTTAAAATTTTTTCACCATTTATAGCAACTATTCTATCCCCTTTTTCAACTCCAAACTTTTTTAGTTCAGAGTCATCTGCAATATAAGTAATTTTTGTTTCTATATAATTCATTATCCCTATTATGGATCTGCCTGTTTGTTTATCTATATTTGGAGTAACTTTAACATTTTCTAATTTCCCTTCATATTCAAATAAAATATTTAAATCCTTCCCCATAGAAGTACCAACTATTTGAACAATTTCATTATAAGAGTTTATTTTTATACCGTTTATTTCTTTAATAATAGCTCCACTTCTTAAACCAGCTTTATAAGCAGGGTACTCATATAATTTTTCAGGAATATAAATCTTAGGTGGTAATAAAACTTCATACTTAGATAACATATTAACAGAAGTAAATAAAATAATTGCAAATATAAAATTAAAAAGGACTCCACCTATTGCTATTAATATACGAATATGAGGAGGTTTACTGTAAAATTCATATTCTTCACCCTTTAGTTCATCCTTTATGTCATCTCCTGCTAGTTTACAAAAACCTCCAAATGGAATAATGGAGAGCTGATATAATGTTTCTCCTCTTTTATATTTTAATATAGAAGGTCCAAAACCAATAGAAAATATTTCTACTCTTACCCCTGTTAATTTAGCAAATATAAAGTGTCCAAGCTCATGAATAAAAATTATAACACCAAATCCTATAATAGCTATAACTATACTCATCAAAACCCTCTCTACTTTTTACTTTAATAAAAAACCAAAGAACATTGATTTATGTAAATATATAAAATATAAAAAATATTGAATATTTATAAATAAATTAAACAATTATCTTTATGAGTTTATTTTTAAAGCAATCAAAATTATCTATTAAATTTTTAAGCCAATTTTTTATCTTACTTCTAACTTCAAAATTAAGAGAAAAATCTTTATTATAAAAATTATTTATTATATCATTAAAATCATTTAAAAAAGATTTTTCAAAAATATCTATTTTAATAGCAACTTTAAGATAATATAAAAATTTTTCTATAAATTGATAAAGATTAATTTCATTTTTAAAAAGTTTATCCTGCATTATTTCATTAAGAATAATTAGTTTTGTTCCCATAAAATTTTTCGAATCATAATTTTTAGTTATGAAATCAGTTATTTTAAAAAAATCATAGCTATACTCTTCTATTTTATAATCAATAAAATAATTTTGAAGCTTTTTATATTCATAGTCAGTATCTATTTTTAAAATGTTTTTTATGAAATA
This sequence comes from Spirochaetota bacterium, assembly GCA_026415295.1. Classification (NCBI taxonomy): domain Bacteria; kingdom Pseudomonadati; phylum Spirochaetota; species Spirochaetota bacterium. The sequence goes on from JAOAHJ010000017.1 coordinate 24,184, forward strand.
ATTAATAGATTGGTGCATATCGGGGTGTGAAGCATCAATATAAATTGATTCAGTCTTATCCACAACTGCTCCATGAATAAATGAACTTTTACTCACACCTATCTTTATTTTTTCTTTTTCAATATTAAAAAGATAAATAGCTTCTATAAATTCAAAACATTTATTTAAACCAGTGGATGAGTCTATCGTAATTCTCTTACCCATTCTCCAATTAGGATGATTTAACAGTTCATCAACTTTTATTTCTGAAAGGTTTTCAAAATTAAAATTATTTTTTAGCTTTTCATAAAATATACCCCCAGATGCTGTTATAATTACATTTTTTAAGTCATCTTCTTTCGATAATATTTTTAACAATTTATATAATGAAAAATGCTCAGAATCAAGAGGAAATATAAAATCTGATAATTTAATATTTAAATTGATATTATTTAACAATTCTCCCAAAATTATCATCGATTCTTTATTTGCAGATGCACCAATTATATTATTAAATAAAAAATTTATTACTGCTGGGATTATTCCTTTATATCCCATAATAGAATTAAAGTAGATAAAATTTTCTGCTTTATTATCTAAACTTAAGTTATTTTTTTCTTGAAAATTTCTGTCTATTTTATCTTCTATTTTTTCATTTTTCTTATAAATTATTTCATCAAGGATCTCAAATCTTTTTTTTATATCTAAAAAAAATAAAATATCTTTATTTTTCTTTATTAAATTACTTTTATTATAAATATTTTTTTTAAAATAACTTTTGTAGATATCTTCGTATTTCTTCAGAAAAAAATAATTTTCATCTAATAGAAAATCAATATATTCAATTTCATTTTTTAAAAAACAAGAATCATAATGTTCTGAAAAAACTTTTAATAAAGATTTATCCTTCTCTAACTTCTCTATATCTTCTATACTAACATCAGAAATATATACACTTTCAGGGCAATATTTATTTATAAGATTCATCAATTTTTCAACATTTTTAGAACAACTCAATAATTTAAATTTAATATTATTGTTATGTGGAGATTTTATTTTAGAAATAACATCAAAAAACATAGTACCAACAGATCCAGTAGCTCCAAAAATGTAAAAACTAAATAACCGCATAATTTTCTTTCTTGATATTAACCTAATAAAGTTTATTTCTTTTAAATGAATTTAAATCAATATAAACCATTAGTATAAATTTTAATAAAAAAATTAGTTAAAAATAAAATAAAATTAAATAATAAAATGGAAAAGCAAAAAGAATAGAGTCAACTATGTCTAATAATCCACCATGTCCTTTAAATAAATTTGAAGAATCTTTAACACCAAAAAACCTTTTAATCATAGATTCAAATAGATCCCCAATTATTGTTAAAAAGTTTATAAAAAAAATAGTTAATAAAACTAAAATATCATTATTATTAAACAATTTTAATCGTTTAAAAATGAAAACTTTATAAATAATAAAAGGTATTATAGTTCCAAAAACTAATGCTCCTAAAAAACCTTCTGATGACTTATTTGGTGATACAGGGAGTTTCAAAGGATGTCTATTTTTAACACCCATACCAACAATGTATGCAAAAGAATTTGAACACCAAACAATAGACAGAAAAAAAATAAAAATATAAAAAGCATTAAAAGAATAATTTTTATAAAGTAAAAAAATTAATAACGGAGAAATTGATGAATATAAAATTGAAAAAATTAAATAGAGAGTATTAAACAAACCTTGTTTTATCTCTTTTTTAAAAATATTAAAAACCACTACAATTAAGAAATAAAAGGAAAAAATAATAATATAAAATTGAAACTTATATGCTGATAAATTAAGGAAATCTATTTTAATTACATTAAAATAATCTTTAATAAATAATGGTAAATAGATAAAAAATAAAAATAAAAAAGAAATAAATTTTAATATTCTATTTTCTTTAAAAAGATTGAAAAGTTCATTAAAAATCAAAAGATTTATTATTAATATAAATATTTTTAATACTATATAATTAAAATAACTAAACCATATTAAAAATAAAAATATTGGCAATACGATTATAATAAAAACTAATCTTTGTAAAGTCTCTTTTGTCATTAACTAAATTCCTTAATTAATTAAATTGCTCCAAATCTTCTTTTCCTTTTCAAATAATCATTTATTGCATTAACAAAGTTTTCTTTAGAATATTCTGGCCAATATTGAGGTTCAAAATAAAGCTCCGAATATGCAGCTTGATAAATAAGAAAATTTGACAATCTAAGCTCTCCTGAAGTTCTTATTATAAGATCTGGCTCTGGATAACTTTTAGTATATAAATAATTAAATATAAATTTTTCATCAATATCTTCTTTTTTTATTAAACCTTTCTCAAAATCATAAAGTATATTTTTAATCGCATTAACTATTTCAAATCTCCCAGAATAATTTAAACAAATTAAAGCAACTAATTTATCATTTTCTTTTGATTCTTTTTCTATCTTATTCATAGTATCAAGAACATCATTTGGAATACCATTTTTATCACCTATATGAATAATTTTAACCCCCATCTGTTTAATTTTATCAAACTCATTTTTATAAGTTTCCTTTATTATTGAAAATATAGTTTCTACCTCATTTTTTGGTCTTTTCCAATTCTCCTTTGAAAAAGCATAAAAAGAAGCAATTTTTATTCCATATTCTATACACCAAGAACAAACTTCTTTTACTTTTTTAGCCCCTTCCTTATGTCCAAATGTCCTAGGTTTACCATATTTTTGGGCCCATCTACCATTACCATCCATTATGAAACCAATATGAGTTAAAATATTAATAGATTCATTCATTTTTTTCAAAATTTTTATACTTTAATAAATATTTCTAACTTTTAATTATAATAATTTATATTGTCATTATCTCTTTTTCTTTCTCTTCAAATATTTTATCTATTTTTGAGATAGCTTTATTTGTAAATTCTTGCAATTTATCCTCTGCTTCTTTTCTTTCATCTTCAATTATCTCATCATTTTTTTCCATCTGTTTTATTTTTTCAAGAAAATCTCTTCTAATATTTCTAACTGCAACTTTTGATTCTTCACACATATTCTTCACTGTTTTTACAAGATCTCTTCTTGTTTCCTCAGTCATTTGAGGAAAAGCTAATCTTATTATTTTACCATCATTTACTGGATTAACATTTATATTTTCTTTTTGGATTGCTTTTTCGATAAAAGATAAATTTGCTTTATCCCATGGAGAAATAACTATAGTTCTAGCATCTTGTAAAGTAATAGTAGCAATAGATTGTATAGGCAAAATTTTCCCATCTGATAGTTCCACTTTAATATTTTCTACTATCCCTGCAGATATTCTTCCACCTCTAATTTTTTTTAACTCATTCTCAAGGTTTATTATTGGTTTTACCATTTTTATTTTAATATCCTCATAAAAATTATTTAAATTGGCCATTTTTCCTCCTTATATATAAGACTACCGACTATTTTTTTATTTAAGATTAAATCTTCTAAAACCTTTTCTTTATAATAATTTAATACAATAACAGGTATATTGGCATTTTTACAAATATCTATAGCAGTTAAATCTAAAATTGATAATTTTTTTGACAAATAATCTTCATATGAAATATATTTATAAAAAACAGCATTAATATTTTTTTCAGGATCATCACTATAAACACCATCTACCTTTGTTGCTTTAATTAAAATATCACAACTTGATTCTGCTGCTCTTAAAGCTGCTGCAGAATCAGTTGTAAAATAAGGGTTACCTGTGCCACCTGGGAATATACAAATATAATTTTCTTCAAATGCTCTATTTACATCCTGAACATTATAATATTTAAAAATTCTGTTAAATTCTAGAGAAGAAAAAACTTGAGTCTTAACCCCATTTTTTACAAATACTTCCTCAATTGCTATAGCATTCATAAAAGTAGAAATCATACCTATATAGTGCGCCTTAAAATCAGTAAACCCTTTTTTAATTAAATTTTTACCTCTAAAAAGATTACCTCCACCAATTACAATCCCTACTTGAATTTTGTTATCATACAAGGGTTTTATCTGTTTTAATAAAAATAATATAGATTCATAACTTATAGGATCCTCTTTCTTTAAAGCCTCACCTGTTATTTTTAACAAAATTCTTTTCACTATATCCTTCTTTGAATTTTTTAAAATTAAAATAATATTTAAATTTAATAAAATTTTCTTAAAAAGATTTGTACTAATAATTTATACTAATAATAAACTATGCTTAAAATTATATTTTATATTAATAAAATAAATTATATTTTAACAAAGTAGAATTCCTCTATATCTAAATTAGCACCTATTTTTTTTGAAACTTCAGAAATTAAAGTTTTTATATTTTTAGTTTCATCCTTGTAATATGGTAATTCCATTATACATTCATTTTGAAAATTTTTTCTTAACTTACCTTCAACTATATTAGAAAGTACATTATCTGGTTTGTTTGCAAATTTTGGATCATTTTTAAGTTCCTTCATCACTAATTCTCTTTCCTTTTCTAACCTTTCTTTTTCTATATTTTCATAAACTTTATATGATGGTTTATAGAAACTTGCAGTAACAGCAATATCCTCTAAAATTTCTTTTGTAGAATTATCTAAATTTACTTCTTTATCAAGTTTATATTTAATAATTGTTCCATCTTTACCCATTTGAATAAAAGTTACAATTGGATGCAAATTATCACCTTCAATGTATTTTATTCTATTAATTTTTATATTTTCGTTTAATTTAAGAACAGTTTCTCCTCTTAAACCTTCAACTTCAGAAGGAATATTTTCATTGCTTTTTACTTTGTTTTTTAATAATATTTTTGTCACTTTTTCACCAAAATCCCTAAAATCTTTTGAATTACCTACAAAATCTGTCTCACAATTAATTTCTACAAGGATACCACAATTATTTTCCACAAGTCCAAATACTCTACCTTCTGAAGCTTCTCTATCTGCTTTTTTTACAGATTTAGCAAGACCCTTTTCTCTTAAATACTCTATAGCTTTATTAAAGTCACCATTTGTTTCCTCTAAAGCTTTTTTACAATCAGCTATACCACAACCAGTCATATCTCTTAGTTTTTTAATATCATCTTTTGATGCAATCATTTATTTCCTCCTAAAAATTAATAACTATTATATTTTTACTTTTACACATAATATTTATATATATATGTTATATACAAATAAATATAATATAATTAATACATCATCAAAATTAAAAAAACAAAAATAAACCCTACAATAAATATTAATATCTTAACATCTAATTAAAAACATACTTAAAATAAATAAAAAGAAAATATTAATGGTTAAATTTCAATTAAATAAATTTGCTTAATAAAATCATTACATATAAGTATAAGAAAGCAATACTATTTTATTTTAAAAGAACTCTCTTTCATTAATGGATTTATCTTCATCAATATTATTTTCAATTACTTCTTTTTCCTTTTTTGAATTCTCATCCTTTGATTTACTCTCTTTTACTTTATTTTCATTTTGAGTTTTTAAACTAACACCTGTTTCATTTTGAGCATCTTTAACAGCTTTCGCAACAAGTTCACAGAATAAAGAAATTGCTCTAATAGCATCATCATTTGCTGGTATTGGATAATCAATTAAATCTGGATCAGAATTCGAATCAACAACCGCTACAATAGGAATATTTAGTTTTCTAGCCTCATTTATAGCATTTTCTTCAACAACTGTATCAATTACAAACAACATTCCAGGCAATGAATCTAAATCTTTTAATCCTGCAAAATTTTTTCTTAATTTCTCAAGAACTTTTCTAGTTTTGGATATCTCTTTTTTTGACATCCCTGGAAAATTATTCTTTTCAAGCTCTTCTATCTCAATTAATTTTTTAATAGACAATCTAATAGTATCAAAATTGGTTAATGTTCCCCCCAGCCATCTATTGGAAACATATGGCATTCCACAATCTTTAGCCCAGTTTTCTACTTCATTCTGTGCTTGCTTTTTAGTTCCAACAAACAAAATCTTTTCTCCTTTTTTCACAGTTTCTTTAATAGCTTCATAAGCTTTTTCACATGCAGGAACAGTTTTTTGTAAATCAATTATATGAATTCCATTTCTTTTTGAATAAACATATTTTGCCATTTTTGGATTCCATCTTTTTGTTTCATGCCCAAAATGAGCTCCAGCTTCCAAAAGTTGTTTCATTGTTATTACTGACAAAGGTAACCTCCTTTATATTTTTAAGTCATTATTTTTTAAACTTTTATAGCATTTTAAAAATTTTTCAACTGGAAATCCAACTATATTTGTATATGAACCTTTAACTTTAGAAATAAAAATTATTCCCCATCCTTGAATTTTATAACCACCAGCAGCATCTTTCCCTTCACCACTTTTTATATATCTATCTATATCCCTATCCGTTAATTTTCTAAACCAAACATAAGAAACTTCGATAAATTTTTTTTTAAGAACATTATTTTTTAAAATTGAAACTGCTGTCCATACCTCTTGCTTTGCACCAGATAAAATACTTAAATACTCTTTCCATTGTTCATCAGAATTAGGTTTTCCTAATATCCTGCCCTTAACTCTAACAATAGTATCTGCACCTACAACTATATAATTTTTATTTGGTAAAAAATCGCAAGAGTTTTTAAATTTTATAAATCCTTCTTTAGCTTTCTGAAATGATAAATCTAACAAATCAATTTTAAATTTATTTTCTCTTATATTCTCTTCCACATCAGGTGAAACAAAATAAACTTTATCAAAAAGGTGTCTAAAAAACTCCTTTCTTCTTTCTGATGAAGAAGCTAATACAACTTCCATATCCATAAAATCCTCTATCTTAAATTAATAAGTTGTTTGTTTAATTTGAAAATATTTGTATTTTCAAAAGAAATTAATTAATTATTTATTGTTCTTTACTTGCATTTAATTCTCTTAGTATTTTATTTAAATAAGATCTATCAAAATATTCAATAGGTCTTGTAGCAATATAATCTCTTGCTGATGGAGATAAAGGACCAACTGTAATAAGAATAGATTTTGGTGCTTTAAGCTCTTTAGCTTTTAAATATAAGTCTTTAACAACTAACTCACCAACAGAATTTGTGTCTTTAACTATCCTTAATAGAATTATCACATTTTTAGTTTTTACCTGCTTATTTATTACTACATCAATAGTCTCATCATCAAGAATTTCTACATTATTTATCTTACATTTACCTACAATCCTTATAGCTAATTTTTTTGATATATTTATAAATTTCTGCTTATCTGATAACGAAAATTCTTTTATTATGTTATCTGATGATAAAGAACTATATTTTGACAATTTTATTGAAACATCTTTATATTCTGAATTTATAGCTATTATCTTATTCCAATATAGTACTGCATTTTCAATTTTTCCATTTTTTACATATAATTCACCTAAAATATAACAAGCTTCAAGAAAAATTTTTCTCTCAACATCAGAATCCTCTAAAATTTTCAATAATAAAAACTCAGAAGCTTTTAAATCATTTTGAACAAAAAATATGTTTGCCAGAGCAAGCATTGCTTCATGTCTATTCTCTTTTGATACTATAGCTTTTTTTAAATACTCTTTACTTTTTTCATAATCTGATTCTGAATAAAGAGAAATACCAAGGTAAAAATTAGCCTCTATATCATTTGGATATTTAGTAATGTATTGCTCTAATATTTTGATAGTATCCATTACTCTACCAAGTTTATAACAATTAATTCCAAAATATTTTACAAACTCCTTATCCAATTTTACTTTATCCCTCATAGAATAAACTTTCTGAAAAAATGAATCAGCTTTCTGATAATCCTTCAATAAATGATAAATAACTGCAAGTTGTTTCAAAACATCATTATTATTATTATTAAGTCCATAAATAGTTAAAAAATATTTCAATGCTTTTTGATATTTTTTATTATTTTTTGCAGCTAAACCTGCTAAAAAAAGAATATTTTCTTGTCCCCACAATTTTAAAAGTGTAGGATTATCAAGAGCTTTTTCAAGCACAACTAAAGCTTTAGAAAACTCTTCGTTTTTAAAGTATAAAGTTACTAAATTTTCATAAGCTTCTTTTTCATCTGGATGTTCCGCTATCATTTCTAAAAGCTTTTTTTCAGCTTCTGAATTAACTCCCTTTTTCATGTCAATTTGGGCATTTTTTAATTTAATTCTTTTTGTAATATAATTGTATACAAAAATCCCAGATATAAAAAATAATGCTACAAATAAAGAAATTATTATAGTTATGCTAAAATTCATCTTCTATTCACCTGAAATTGTAAATGATTTTTCCTTAATTGCAATATTATTATTCCAATCACTTATTAAAATCTTCATTTTATGCTTTCCATTGTTAACTTGAATGTTAGGAATAATTATAGTATAGTCATCATAGAATAGTCTTTTTAAATTAATAAAGTCATTATAATTTTGATATAAAAACTTTTTACTATAAAAAAGCTTTTCATCGATATATAAATTGATTTCGCTAATAGAATTATATTTTGTTATTCTTTCTATAAATTGAAGTATATAAGCTTTAATCCCAATAGAAATATTTCCTTTACTATAATATTCTCTAAAATAACTCAAATTTCCATAATCATCAACATAATATATATTTGCAATATAAGGTTTTGAAAAATTTTTAAATTTAAAATAATTTAATGGATTTTCATAATTTCCATTTTTAATCACAAAAATATCAAAAAGATTATTATCAATATCAAAATCAGTTTCATTTTCTTTTATAAAATTATCCTCAGTCCTTATTTTTATATCAGTCAATATTATTTTTGTTTCATCATCAAGTTTTATAATGTAATAATTTTTATAAAAATTATTCCCATAAAAATAACCATTATTATGATAAACTATTTCTCCACTAAAAAAAGCTTTAATTGTAATTTCTTTACTATAAACAGTTAACCCAGGTTTAAAACCATTAAATGAAGACATATATGAGTAGTAAACAAATAGATTTATTGAAGAATTTGATAAACCAAAAAAAGTTGTATAAACAATCATAATTAATAGAATAAAAAAGAACTTTGAACTTATTTTCATACTTAACCTTAATTATATTTCTTTATTCTATCTTAAAAATCCAAAATCTCTCTTCCCCACAAATATATAAATAATTAGCATTTTCTATAATTTCTAAATATTCTATATTATTTAGCCACTTTATAAAGCTAAATTTATTCATCTCTCTATCATATATAATCAAAAAATATTTATTTTCTTGTATACCAACCCCAAAAGCATACTTATCCTCCCACTTTAAATCGACAACTTTAATATTACTTTTTATTCTATTTTTTTCTATCAAATTATTATTTTGTAATTGAAATACTATTATATTTTTGTTATCAGAATATAAAAAATAGTCATCATAAACACAAAAAATTTTACAATCACTACCTTCTGAATCAAACTCTTTAGAAATCTCTATACCCTTTGATACATCATAAATATATATAACTTTTCTTTTATCATACATATTAACAAAAATAGAATAATCACCATATAAAGATATATTTGAAGCTATTGATATTCCTCCTTTTTTCTTTTCATATATTTTTTTATTTAACAAGTCAATAAAAACATTTCTACCATTAAAAAGACTTAAGGTTACAAGATTATCATTAAAACTAAAAGATAAGATTATTGAATCAGAAGAATATTTTATTATTGGTTCAGGATAAAAACTGAAAACATTATATCTGTAAATACTTACTTCCATTAAATTTCTAGATAATTCAACAAAAACATCTGTTTCTGGACTTATATAAACATTTTCTTTAAATATTATTTCTGATAGGTTTTGATATTTTTTATCATAAAAATTAATTTTGTTTTGATCATTAGTAAATTGAGCTATAAAACTTTTGCCAAATTTGATATTATTCAATTCAATAATTTTAATTGATGTTAAATTAGAATCAAAAACTGAAATTTTTTGAGCTGATCTCAAATAAATTGGATTAACTATATTTATCTTTTCTTTTTTTCTAAATTGATTTATTTCGTAAAAAACTTTAAGAGAAATAATTTTATTAAAATTAATCTTATATAGAAAATTATTATAAATAATAAAAAGTAATAAAACTATGCTTAAAATTATTCCAACAATTTTTTTCATATTTTTTATCTATTTTTAATTTTTTATTATCTATATCTTATTTTATAATTTTAATCATTTTTTTACACATAATACAATTCCATCATCTATCTTAATAAAATTAACATAAAGGTCTTTCCTTTTAGAAATAAGATGATTAAAGTAATTTAACTTATTGGAAGTATCACAATATTTTGGTATATTATTTTTATTTAATTTAACAACTTTTCCATCAAAAAAAACATTATCGAAGATAAGAATTCCTCCTTTTTTTAATAAAGAAACAGTTTTACTTAATTGATCAATATAATTTTTTTTTACTGAATCTACAAAAATAAAATCAAAATAATCTTTCTGTTTAAAAAAATCATACCATTCATTAAAATCTTCATAAAAGAGCTTTATATTCATGTTTTTACTTTTAATAAATTTTACTCCTCTATCATATCGATCACCATTTCTTTCTAAACTTATAAATTCAATATCTCGGATAAAATAATCCTTCGAACTATCATCTGTTTTTCTTCTAAACATTATACCTGAATATATAGAAAAAGATGAATAGCCTGATCCATATCCTATTTCTAAAATTTTAGAAGGATTAAATAAATAAGAAATAATAAATAAAAACCTAGCTAAATTTTCACCTACAATAGGAACTTTTTCATATTTTAATTGTGATAAAAAAAAATCCTCTTTTTCAATTTCAATATTATTCTTATTAAGGTTAGTTAAATAACACTCAATTAGTAAATCTAAATTATTAAAATCACCAAAATATTTTTTCATAATTAATCTTATAAATTTATATAACATTAAAAAAATAAATCTCAATATTTATTGTTTTTAAACAATTCTTTTATTACTACATATTATATTTATAATAAAAAGTAATTATTAATTTCTTTGAACTTATATTTCGATAATTAAAGTATGAGAAAAATTTTAAAAAATGACCTTGAGAATTTACTTGAGATTTCTATAGAATTATCAAAAACTCAAAACTTAAAAACTCTCTTAGATAAAATTATTTTTAATGGGAGAAAAATAACTAATTGTGATGCAGGAACAATATATTTACTAGAAGAAAATAAATTAAAATTTTTTATTACACAATCAGATTTTTTATTAAAAAAATATGGAGAAAAAGAATTTAAAAATTTATTTGATCCATTTGACCTTTTAATAAATGAAAAATCAGTTGCAGGTTATTGTGCTTTAACTCAAAAATCATTAAATATAAAAGATGTAAATAATTTAGATAAAAAATACCCCTTTAAGTATAACAATGCTTGGGATTTAAAAACCGGATATACAACAAAATCAATGTTAGTAATTCCTTTAATTCATTCTGAAATAGGACTTGTTGGTGTTCTTCAACTCATTAATGCACTTGATGAAGAGGGAAATATAATCGAATTTTCACATAGATTTGAAAAAATTTTAAATGTTTTAGCATCTTATGCTGCTATTATAATTTATAATACAAAACTCCATACAAAATTAAAGGAATCTTATTTTGATACTGTAATCAAACTTGCTATAGCATCAGAATATAGAGATAAAGAGACATTTGAACACCTTTATAGAATAAGTTTTTTCACATATGAACTCGGAAAGTTAATCAATTTACCAGAAGAAGAACTAGAAGAACTTAAATTTGCTTCTATGATGCATGATATTGGTAAGATTGGAATTCCAGATTCTATTTTATTAAAACCAGGCAAATTTGATGAGAGAGAAAAAAAAATTATGGAATCTCATACTTTAATTGGAGCTAATATATTAAGGGGATCAAATTCTAGTTTATTAAAAAAAGCTGCCAAAATTTCACTTACTCACCATGAAAAATGGAATGGTCATGGTTATCCACTTGGTTTAAAAGGTTATGAAATACCTCTTGAAGGGAGAATAGTCTCAATTTGTGATGTTTTTGATGCCTTATCATCAAAAAGAGTCTATAAAGATTCTTTTCCTATTGAAAATGTTATAAATATGATGAAGGATTTAAAAGGCAAAGATTTTGATCCAATTCTACTAGAAACATTTTTAAATAATATAGAAGTTATATTAAAAAAATATGAAATAGAAAAAAATTTTATTGAATATCAAATCATAGAATATATTGAACCTGAAAAATTATTAGAAATAAGAAACGAATTTTCTAAAAAAATTTTATAATTAATTCTTATTTTCTTACAGGTGTTATTTCATAACCTATTATTAACCAGATTTGATCTTTTAGTCTCAAATAATATTCTGCTTGATATTTTTCAATGTAATTTTTATAAGAAAACTCAAGATAGGTATCTATTTTGCATCTATCTATTTCAATTAATACTTTTCTAATTTCAAAATATAGTAGGTCATTATAAAAAGTAGATATCAAATAATTCTTAAAATCCTCAATGATATTAAGTCTTGAACTTTCAGAAGCATACTTATATTTATCCCTATAAGAAGGATAGTTCATAATAAATGAGTCAAAATCAATATATAGAAAAAATTCATTCCAATCTCTTCTTTGTCTTGCTTTAAGATGTAATTCAAGAATCTTATAAGGTGGAATCTCTTTAAGTTTTAATCTCTCTACTTCTGTTTGAAAAACTTTTTTTACAATTTGAGTTTCTCCTTCAAGTTTAGGTTTTAAATTTAATTTCAAAATATTTTGAGAAATAATTCTCTCATTACTATCAATATAAGGATAAAAAACACCTTGAATAAAATACATACCCTCTTTTTTAAAATCAAACCATTGATTAACATCAATTTCGACAGAATAAGCTTCATTTGGTGAAAGCATTATTTCTTTTGTAAAAACTTTATCAATGGATCTTTTCTTTAATATATAATCTTCTTTATATTCTATTTGTTCACCATCTGAAGAAATTATTATAAAATTAAAATTATATGAAATATCATTTGCAATTTGCAAAAAGTAATTATTATATGACTTATTAATTATTTCAATTTTTAATACAATAGGTTTTCCCAAATAATATATCTGTTCATTTGAAAACTTAATGACACAAATTAAATTAAAATAAGCTTGTGAAGAAAAAATAAAAAACAAAAATACCAATAAGAAAATAAAAATAAATTTCCTCATCTTTATTTTATTCGGTAATATTTTAAAAGTTTAAATTGTTTTAATATAATTAATTTATTAATTTTTATTATGGAAACCTATTTATTAAATTATTTTTTATTATAAAGTATTTATATAAAAAATGAGACACATATTTTTAAATAAAATAGAAGGTGAATATTTTATCCTTGACGGTGAAAAGTTTCATCATATTTATAATGTTTTAAGAATAAGGAAGACTGGAGAAAATATTAATGTAATCTTTAATAATAAGAAATTTGAAACAATTATTGAGAAAATCAACAAAGACCATTTAAAATTAAAAATTATAAAATCTGAAGAAATTTATGATGAATTACCAAATATAGATATAATTATTGCAAATATTGATTTTGAAAAAATAAAATTAATTGTTGAAAAACTTTCTGAAATAGGAATAAAAAAAATTTATCTATATAAATCACTTTATTCTCAAATAAATAAATTCACTGAAAATAAAATTGAAAAATTAAAAAAAATTTGTTGCCTTGCATGTGAACAATCCGGTAATTTTTTCTTACCGCAAATTATACAATTAGAAAATATAGATAAATTTATAAAAAATGAAGGAAATAAATATAACTTAAAATTTATTCTAAATGAAAAAATAAATTATGAAAAAAATAGAGATTTATTTCTAGAATATATTAAAAAGTCAAATAATAGTAACAATCCAATAGAAAATATTGTATACATTGTAGGACCAGAAGGTGGATTTTGTAATGAAGAAATTGAGTACTTCAAAAAAAATTATTTTTTAGAAGTAAATCTAGGGAAAAATATTTTAAGATCAGAAACAGCAGCCATCTCATTTGGTTTTTTGTTAAAATATCTATTTTCAAAATAAAAGGTGCTCCTCTTTAATGAGGAGCACCTTTATACTCATTTTTAGATAATTTATAGTTATTAAATTAAATTTAACTCATATTGATAATTTTTAATACATATCATAACCACCACCCATTCCTGGGTTTGCTCCTGGGCCTTGATTTTTTTCCTTTTCAGGTATTTCACAAACAACAGCTTCAGTTGTAAGAAGCATACCAGCAGCAGAAGCAGCATTCTGTAAAGCAGATCTTGTTACTTTCGCTGGATCTATAATACCTTCTTTAAACATATCAGTCCATTCACCTTTAGCAGCATTAAAACCTTCGCCCCATTTAACAGTTTTAGCTTTTTCAACAATTATAGCACCCTCATATCCTGCGTTTGTAGCAATCTGTCTTATAGGAGCTTCTATAGCTTTCTTAACTATATTTACTCCGATCATCTCCTCTTCAGGAAGTTCAAGTTTGTCTAAAACTTTTGAAGCAAGTATTAATGTTACTCCACCTCCTGGAACAATTCCTTCTTCAATAGCAGCTCTAGTTGCAGAAAGAGCATCTTCAACTCTCGCTTTCTTTTCTTTTAATTCAACTTCAGTTGGAGCACCAACATTTATAACTGCTACACCACCTGCAAGTTTAGCAAGTCTTTCCTGTAATTTTTCTTTGTCATATTCAGATGTTGAAAGCTCTATTTCTTTTTTAATTGCAGCAATTCTATCTTTAATTTTCTTTGGATCCCCTGCTCCTTCTACAATTGTTGTATTTTCTTTATCAACTTTTACTCTTTTTGCTCTACCAAGGTGTTCAAGTGTTGCATTTTCAAGTTTCATACCTAAATCTTCTGAAATAACTGTACCACCAGTTAAAATAGCTATATCTTCAAGCATAGCTTTTCTTCTATCACCAAAACCAGGAGCTTTAACTCCTACAGTTATTAATGTTCCTCTTAATTTATTTACAACAAGTGTTGCTAGTGCTTCACCTTCTAAATCTTCAGCAATAATTAATAATGGTTTTCCTGTTCTAGCAACATCTTCAAGTAAATGTATAAGTTCTCTCATTGAAGTGATTTTTTTATCATAAATTAAGATAAAAGGATCATCAAGTTCAGCTGTCATTGTATCTGAATTAGTTACCATATAAGCTGAAACATAACCTCTGTCAAATTGCATACCTTCAACAACTTCAAGATGAGTTTCAAGTGATTTTGATTCCTCAACTGTAATAACTCCATCTTTACCAACTTTATCCATAGCTTCAGCAATTAATTTACCAATTTCTTCATCATTATTTGCTGAAATTGCAGCAACTTGAGCTATTTCATCTTTATTAGTTATAGGTTTAGCTTTAGCTTTAATTTCTTTTACTATTTCATTAACTGCTTTATCAATACCTCTCTTAATTTTAATAGGGTTTGATCCAGCTACAATATTTTTCATACCTTCTTTAATTATAGCTTCAGCAATAACTGTAGCAGTTGTAGTACCATCACCGGCAACATCGTTTGTTTTAGTAGCAACTTCTTTAACAAGTTGTGCACCAATATTTTCAAAAGAATCTTCAAGATCAATTTCTTTAGCAATTGTTACACCATCATTTGTTACAGTTGGTGCACCAAATTTTTTCTCAATTAAAACATTTCTACCTTTAGGTCCTAAAGTAACTTTTACAGTTGATGCTAACTTTGTTACACCATTAACTATTTTTTTTCTAGCTTCTTCATCAAAAAGTATTTGTTTTGCCATATATACTACCTCTCAAAATTTTTTTTATTTCAATTATTAAGATAATTAAATTATATAATTTTATCATATGCAAATAATTATAATTATAACTAAATATTATTAATTATATCTATTTATACTTAAATATTAACCTAATAATGATTATTATTAACTATATTTAATTATTTTAAATATAACTTAACTTATATTGCTTGTATTAAAAGGTTATAAACAAAACTTCCTTAATTATTGAAAAAATAAATTTTTATTTTATATTGGAATTGAAGTTAAGTTACATAAAATAATTTTTAATGCTTTATATTAATACTTAATAATTCAAAATTATTTTGTGTATAAAACTATATAATCATTATAAATTAATAATTTTTTTATGATTAAAGATTTCGAATTTTTAATATCAAAACTATATGATTATTCAAAACTATTCCAAAATTTTGATCTCATAAAAGATACTGATAACTTTTTAAAAAGAATTCTTGATGAAATTAACAATATTTTTAATTTTGACCAGAAAGGTTTTTTATACTTTGATGAAACAAACAAAAAATTCTTTTTAAAAGGTGAAAGAATAACTTATACTTCTTTCGAGAAAAAATATTTAGAATCTTTCTATTATCTTGATCTTATCTACGATAAAAAATCTATCATCATAAAAAATTTAAATGATGAAGAAAAAAGCTTACATAGAGGAATTTTTATAAGCTCGCCAGAATCCATTGTTATAATTCCTATATTTTTCTCAACAAACTTTTTTGGGGTTTTAATATTTGAAAACAAACAAAAAACAAATCTTTCATCTAATGATTTAGGGATATTAAATATTATATCTTCACAGTTGACCTATTATTTTCAAACTAATTTATATTACAAAAATCTTCAAAACGATTTTTTAAATACGGTTAAAGCTTTAATATCTGCAATAGAACTTAAGGATTATTACACTAAAGGACATTCTCAAAGAGTCATGAATTATGGAATTAAATTTGCTTTCTTATTACAACTAGATGATACTATTGTTGAAAAGATTAAATGGGCTGGACTTTTACATGATATAGGAAAAATAGGTATACCAGAACATATATTAAATAAAAATTCTCCTCTTGAACAATATGAGTTTGAAATTATGAAAAAACATGCTACATATTCCTATAAGATTCTTGAACCCCTTACATTTTTAAACGAAGAAAGAAAAATTATATTACATCATCATGAAAGATGGGATGGAAACGGTTATCCATATGGATTAAAAGGCAATAATATTCCATTAGAGTCAAGAATTCTTGCAATTGTAGATTCTTTTGATGCTATGAACACAACTCGTCCTTATAGAGAAAAACTTAATTTAGAATTTATTATTCAACAAATTCAAACAAATCTAGGCAAACAGTTTGATCCAGATATTGGAAAAATTTTCATAAATTTTATTAATGAAGGATCTTTCTCAATAGAAAATTAGTTAAATCTTTCACTTAAATTTTCTTTTATTAAAGTTTACTAATTATTTTTATTTTTAATTTGAATTTTTATTAATCACAATTATAATTATTAATGTTAAATATTGTTAAATATTAAACAAATTAACAATTAAGAGGTAAATTATGAGAATAAAAAATACAAATGAAGATTTAGTATTAAATCTTGCCCAAGTGATTTTAAGTCAAATAGATGAAGATTACACAAAAAGTCCAAAATTTCTTCTTGATGTTGTATGTTATGTTTTAAATAGGATCAAACCAAACTATATTGTTTCGTCAAGAGGTCTTGCACATCTTGAAAAAGCTTATGAAGAGGATAAACAATTTATAGCTGATATTATCACTTTAATATATGAAGCTATAGAAAATGTTAGTTCCAGAAGAGATACTGATTTTGATGATAATACTGTTTCATGGGATATTAGTCTTACAATAACAAAAGATTTTTATTTTAACTTCCCACAAATAATAGGAAAAGTCTATGATTCTAATTCATTTGATTTAATCTATGATGCAAAAATATCATTATTTGATGAAGATGGTAAACTTGTACAAATGGCAAATAACTTATGGCCAAACCCCTATTTAATTTCAAAATCAACACCGGGAATTTTTACCTTCTGGCCAAAAAGCGTTATAGCTAAAAAAGAAGAAGAAAACAAAATAAAAAAGTTTACATTTAAAATTGTTTGTGAACACAAAGATTATCTCAAAGAAGAAAAAATCCTCTCTATAGAAAAAAAAAGTGAACAAACTATTTTAGATTATATAAGAAAAGGTGATATAATTGAAATAGAACCTTTATATCTAGTAAAATAGAAAATTTATTTAAAAAATTATATTAAAAAGAGGTGGAATTATGAATATTGAAACTTTTATTAATAATATCACCCATTTAGGTCATGCATCTATTAAAATTAAATATAATAATAAAGTTATCTATATTGATCCATTTAAGATATCTAATAATGAAGAGAAGGCTGATTATATTTTTTCTACACATCCTCATTTCGATCATTACTCTGAGGAAGATATAAATAAATTAATTTATAAAAATACTGTATTAATTGTTGTTGAAGAATTAAAAAATAAAGCAAATAAGTTAAATGCAAAAGAAGTTATATTTGTTAATCCAGGATTTAAGCAAAATCACGATTCTATTATATTTGAAACAGTTTATGCATATAATATTAACAAAAATTTTCACCCAAAATCAAATAATTGGGTTGGTTATATTATTGAAATAGATGGAATAAAAATTTATCACGCAGGAGACACAGATTTTATTCCAGAAATGAAAAATTTAAAAACTGATATTGCTTTTTTACCTATTGGGGGCACATATACTATGAATTATAAAGAAGCAGCAGAAGCTGCTAACTCTTTTAAACCTAAAATTGCAATTCCTATACACTTTGGCTCTATAATAGGAACAAAATCTGATGCCCAAAATTTTATAAGTTTACTTAATAAAGACATTAAAGGTATCATATTATAATCAATATAAGCTTAGTAAATTAACAGATAAAAATTCATAATATAAACTACTTTATTTTCATAAATAATTTATAATAAAACCAAAAGAAAAGATTATATTAAATGTAATTTGAGGATATTATGTTATTTAATTTTACTAAGTTAAAAAAAGAAAAATTTTTATTTTTATCTTTTCTTTCCTATTTTACCTTTTTAATATTGCTCTCTTTTTTATTTTTCGAGAAAAATAATAACATCAAAATCACTTTTAATCCTTTAGATACATTAAAGGGTTTTTTTAATATCATTTCCTCACCTTCAAGACTAATAGTTGATTATTTTTATATATCTTCTCCTAATTCAGCTATATTTAATGCTTCAATATTAGCAATTTTATCTCTTTTAATTATTTATTTTAACAAAGTTAAAATAGCTGGACCATCTATAGCTGCCATTTTTACTGTTTTTGGATTTTCACTTTTTGGAAAAAACATTTTTAATGTTCTTCCTATAATTATAGGAGTATATTTATCTGCAAAATTTGTAAGAAAAAATTTCAATGAGTATATATTAATTTCACTATTTGGAACAGCCATTTCACCTATTGTTTCAACAATTGCATTCGAATCTAACCTAAGTCTATTTTATTCTATACCTATTTCAATCTTTGTTGGTATATTAGTAGGATTTTTTCTTCCACCAATTGGTGTTTATCTTTTAAGAATGCATCAAGGTTATAATTTATATAATATTGGTTTTACATGTGGTTTTTTTGGTTTATTTATAGGTTCTATTTTAAAAAAATTAAATTTTAATCAAAATTTATTTCTTTTCTGGTTTCCTAAGAATTCTTACATTTCGATTTTCTTAATCATTTTTACTTTTATATTCTTTATATTTCTTACCCTTATTAATATAAATAAATTTTCTAGTTTAATTAAATCTTTTATAAATTTGCAAAAAGAATCTGGGAGATTACCTTCTGATTTTATTACTACAAACAGTAATGATGCAGTATTTTTAAATGTTTCAATTTTAATTTTAGTATTTTTCTTAATATGCATTTTTTTTAAAATCCCTTTAAATGGACCTGTATTAGGTGGAATTTTCACTATAATTGGTTTTGCTACTTTTGGAAAAAATCTTTATAATACTATATTTATAGTATTGGGGGTTATTTTATCTATAATGTTTTTTAGAAAAGAACTTAATTCTCCAGTACCAGCTCTTGCTATACTATTTTGTACTTCCCTAGCTCCATTTACAGGGGGCTTTGGGCCTATAATTGGAATAATAGCTGGTTTTTTGCATTTTATAATTGTTAATTTTACAGCAAGTTGGGCTATGGGCATAAATCTTTATAATAATGGTTTTTCTGCTGGAATAGTTTCTATTCTTTTACTTTCTATTATAGATTGGATATTTAATTATAGAATAAAAAAATAAAAAAAGGATAAAATATGAAAAACCAAGAGTTAATTTCTCAAATAGTTTCAGAAATTTTACATTTTCTATTATCCTTTGATCCAAAAAACATTGTTATTTCAGTACATCAGGAGAAAGATGGTGTTCATATTTGTATAATTGATGATCTTAAAAGATCAAAAGAAGAAATAGAAAAAATTAAAAACTCGTTATATGCAGAATATAGGCCTGAAGTTGCTGGATACTATGGTAATCTCATTGGCTATGACCTACTTGGTAAAACTAATTTATCTTTATTAGGGTGGGATGTAAAATATATCAACTTTGAAGATACTAAAAAAGATGGAATAAAAATTGATATATGGATTGGAAGTTCTGAATTTGATCCAAAAAAATTTACAATACCAATATAATTCTTTTGAAAAAAAAGAAACAGCAAATTTATTTTAGATTATAAATTTTTTATATTATATTAAAAAATATATTAAATTAATACAAATTGAGTAAATCAATTTTAATTCTAAAAACTTTTATTTATTAATTCTTCAAGCATATCATCATCTGCTATTTCTGGAATAGTTATATGTCCCTTATCTTTATTTTCTTCATTCCATTCCTTTGAAACCTCTAGAGCATGCTCGTTTCTGGCCCATGATCTTCTAGCTATTCCTCCCATAACATCCCATTCTAAAGCAGATTTTATAATCGAATCTGTTAATTCTGATCCATCAAGCAATAAACCAAAACCGCCATTAAAACTTTTCCCAATACCGACTCCCCCTCCATTTGATAAAACAACAAGAGTCATACCTCTTGCAGCATTTCCTGCAAATGTATGAACAGACATTTCAGCCATAATATTTGAACCATCTTTAATATTTGCAGTTTCTCTAAATGGTGAATCTGTACCTGAAACATCATGATGGTCTCTACCAAGCATAATAGGACCTACTTCACCTTTTCTAACCATATCATTAAACTTTAATGCAATTGACACTCTTTGTTTACAATCTGCATAAAGAATTCTTGCTTTTGTTCCAACAACAAGTTTATTATGCTTTGCATTTTTTACCCACTCAAAATTATCTCTATCTTGAGCTCTTCTTTTTGGATTAATTAAGCTCATTGCTGCTTTATCTGTTTTATCTAAATCTTCATCTTTCCCAGACAAACATATCCATCTGAAAGGACCATATCCATAATCAAAACATAAAGGCCCCATTATATCTTCAACATAAGAAGGATAAATAAATCCATCTGAAGTATCTTCTCCATTTTTAGTTATCTCTTTTACACCAGCATCATAAACAGCTTTTAAAAAAGAGTTTCCATAATCCCAAAATTTTGTTCCCCTTTCACTCATTATTTTTATAAGTCTTATCTGTTCTTTTAATGATTCATTCACATATTTTCTAAATTTTTCAGGATCCTCTTTAATTAGCTTTCTCCCCTCTTCAAATGTTACTTGAAAAGGGGTATAACCACCTTCATATACAGCATGGCATGAAGTTTGATCTGAAGCAAGATCAACCTCTATATTATTTTGAACTACATATCTCCATAAATTAACTACATTTCCATAATATGCAATTGATAAAGGTTTTTTTTCTTTCTTTGATTTTAAAGCTAGCTTAAATATTTCATCAAGATTATCTGACACTAAATCAACCCACCCTTGTTTATATCTTGTGTCTATTCTTGATTTATCAACCTCTGCTATAATAGAAACTGCTCCTGCAATATTTCCTGCTTTAGGCTGAGCTCCAGACATCCCTCCCAAACCTGAAGATATATATAAAAGTCCAGATGCATCACCATCTTGAGGAACATTTTTATAAAGTCTTGCTGCATTAAGAATAGTTATATAAGTTCCATGAACAATACCTTGAGGCCCAATATACATCCAGCCCCCTGCTGTCATCTGACCATAGTTTGCAACTCCAAGAGCAGCAGCCATAGCAAAATCTTTTGGATTATCAAACATACCTATCATTAAACCATTTGTAGATATAACTCGTGGAGCATCCTTTTTTGTCTTAAAAAGACCTACCGGATGTCCTGAAGATACAACTAAAGTTTGATCATCATTCATAAGTTCAAGATACATTTTTATAAGCCTATATTGCATCCAGTTTTGCATAACCTGACCTGATTCTCCATAAGTTACCAGTTCATATGGATAAAGAGCAATATCAAAATCAAGGTTATTATCAATCATTACCTGAAGTGCTTTACCAGCTAAACAGTGCCCTTTATATTCATCTATCGGTTTTGCTTTAATATTCCCAGCAGGTCTATACCTATAACCATAAATTCTACCATATGTTTTAAGTTCTTCTAAAAATTCTGGAGCTAATATTTTATGTAAATGTTTTGGAATATAACGTAGCGCATTTTTTAGAGCTAACTTTGTTTTTTCTTTATTTAGAAAGAAACCTCTAGAAGGTGCTCTTCTTATTCCTTCTATAAAAGGAGGGTAATCTGGTAATTCATCAGGTAATTTAATGTTAAAATAATCAGACATAATCTCTCCTAAAACAATTATAAAAAAATAAAATAGATAAATTAAAATCTTTATTTTTTATTGATTTTTTACACTTCTCATTCCTTCTTCAATAGCTTTGATATTAATTTCCAATAAGTTTGATTTTTTACCTGCAAAGTTTTCTTTTATTACATTTATAAAAACATCTAAGTTAACTAATTTAGTCTTTTCTATTATAGCTCCAGCCATTACCATGTTAGCTATTTTTAAGTTACCTAAATTGGATGCTATTTCATTAGCAGGAACTCTATATACTTTTATATCTTTTCTTGATGGTTCTATATCAATAATAGAAGAATTCATAAAAAGTATACCATCTTTAACTAAAGTTTTTTCAAATTTCTCAAGAGATGGTCTATTCATAGCTACTACAATAGTACTATCTATAATTATTGGAGAACCTATTTGATCGTCAGAAATGATTACATTTGCATTAGCAGTTCCACCCCTCATTTCAGGGCCATATGAAGGTAACCATGAAACATTTCTTCCTTCCTCCATAGCTGCTTCAGCTAAAAGCTTACCCAATAGTAATATCCCCTGTCCTCCAAATCCAGCTAAAATAATCTCTTCGTGCATATTAATTACCTCCTTCTTTATAAGGATCTCTATAATTTCCAAGTGGATAATATGGAATCATATTTTCTTTTAACCATCTTATAGATTCAACAGGTGTTAACCCCCAGTTAGTAGGACATGTAGATAAAAATTCTACCATAGCAAAACCTTTACCATCTATTTGAGTCTGAAAAGCTTTAAGTAAAGCTTTCTTTGCTTTTCTTATATTTGGAACATCATGGACAGATACTCTTTCTATAAAAACAGCACCTGGTATTTGAGCTAACATTTCTGAAACTTTAAGAGGCATTCCACAATGATTTGGGTCTCTCCCATAAGGAGAAGTAGTAGTTTTTTGCCCTGGTAAAGTAGTTGGTGCCATCTGACCTCCAGTCATACCATATATAGCATTATTAACAAAAATTACAGTTATTTTCTCTCCTCTATGTGCTGCATGAACTATATCTCCGGTTCCTATGGATGCTAGATCTCCATCCCCCTGATATGTAAAAACTACGGAATCAGGCCCTAAAGCTCTCTTAATTCCAGTAGCAACTGCTGGTGCTCTACCATGGGCAGCTTCATGCATATCACAATTAAAATAATTATAAGCAAAAACAGCACAACCTACAGGTGCTACTCCTACTGCTTTATCAAGAACATTAAGCTCAACAAGACACTCCCCAACCAATTTATGAATTACACCATGTAAACAACCAGGGCAATAATGAAGTCTAGCATCTGTCAAACCGTTTGTTTTTTTATACACTATCTTCCCCATCTATGTCTCCTTATTATTATACTAAATTTTAATTAATTTTATTTCAGTAATCTTTTTTATAATTACATATAAAAATTATTTAATAATATTTATAAAAAATATTAATTAATAACTTTTCTTTTAACAAGAAAAAATTGCACTAAAATTAAAAATAACATCTTAGATTTATTTTATTAAAAATTTTTAATTTATATAATTTTTAATTCTTTAATAAAATCGAAAACCTCTTTAGGTTCAGGAATCATACCACCTGGTCTTCCATAAAAATAAACAGGTTTTAAGCCTTTTACAGATAATTCAACATCTTCAACCATCTGGCCTAAACTCATTTCAACAGAAATAAAAACTTTTGAAATATTGTTTTTAGCAATTTCATAAATAGGTTTCTTTGGAAATGGCCAAAGAGTAATAGGTCTTATCATACCAACTTTTACACCATCTTTCCTGTATTTATTTACTACATTTCTTACTACTCTTGACATTGTCCCATAAGAAACAAATACAATCTCAGCATCATCAGCTAAATAGTTTTCATATCTAACTTCGTTTTTTTCAATTTCATCATATTTTTTTTTCAATCTTAAATTTAACTCTTCAAGTCTCTCTGGTTCAATTGCTAAAGAATTTATAATTCTTCTTCTTCCCCCAGAATTTCTTGTCCCAGTAGTTGCCCAATCCTTTGGAGGAAGATTTAATTTAGGTCTTTCTTTAAATTCAACTGGCTCCATCATCTGCCCTATCATACCATCACCAAGAATTAATACTGGGTTTCTATATTTATCTGCAAGATCAAATGCATCTTGCATAAGATCAACTGCTTCTTGTACTGAAGCAGGTCCAAAAACTATTATCTTAAAGTCCCCATGAGCCATACCTTTAGTTGATTGAAAATAATCGGATTGAGCTGGAGCTATATTTCCAAGACCTGGGCCACCTCTTGATATATTTACAATAACACATGGTAATTCTGCTCCAGCAATATATGAAATACCTTCCCCTTTTAAAGCAATTCCTGGTGAAGATGAAGAAGTCATGACTCTAGCACCAGAACCTGCTGCACCATAAACCATATTAATAGCTGCAAATTCTGCTTCTGCCTGTAAAAAAACTCCACCAGCTTTTGGTAATTCTCTTGACATATATTCAGGTATTTCATTTTGTGGAGTTATAGGATAACCAAAAAAAAGTTTACAACCAGCTCTAATAGCTGCTTCTGAAATAGCTTCATTCCCTTTCATTAATATTTTTTTCCCCATATTTCCTCCATTGTTACTCTAGTACATTTACTAATCAAGTTCTTCAACTGTTATAACTGAATCTGGACACATTATAGCACATGAACCACATGCTATACACTTATCCATATCATTAATTGCTGCAGGATGATATCCAGATTTGTTTAGTTTATTTTTATCAAGCAAGATTATCTTAACAGGACATACACCTATGCAAAGTTCACAACCTTTACATAAATCAATATCAAAAGTAACTTTACCTTTTTTTGGCATTAAAAACCTCCAAAAATATTTTTATTATTGTTTTTTAATTATTTATTTTACTATTTTTTATATTAATAATTTTATATTTTTATTTACTTTGGGATATAACTAATTTTATAATTTTTGCTCATCAAGCCATGTTGGTCTTAATTTAATATTAAGTTTAAATATTTCTCCTTTAATATTCCTTTTTACATTCTCCTCCCCTTCTTTTTCTAAAAGAAAATCTGGAACTACATTAAAAGCAAAAGGTATATTTGTTTTCTCTGAGAATTCTAAAGCAAGTTGATTCCCCTTTTTGATATCTTCAATACTTGTTTCATAAAGAAGGTGAGTTGAGTTTATAAGATAGTTAAATTTCAATCTCGTTGCACTTTCAATTTTAGAATAAAACTCATATAAACCATCAAAATCCATTGTAAATGGTCTATTAGCATTAACAAGATAAAAGAAATCGTAGGGAACATTTGATAAATAATTATAGAAAAAACTTAAAACTTTTCCTCCTGCAGCGTCACCACCTAAATCAAAAATAACTTCCGTATCATCCATATCAAAAACAGAAAATATTTCAGGTGGTAATGCTGGAACATCTGCAAGCGTTAATTTCTTTGAAGGCCCAAAAACTCTAATTCCTCTTTCTTCAAGCTTATCAGATATTCCTCTAGATGTAAAATAAGGGTTAACGACATCAAGGTCAACTATAGCAACTTTACAACCATTATTAATCAAACTAAATGCCCAGTTTACAGCAAGCTCACTTTTCCCACAACCATAATGACCAGAAATAATTTTTATTCTCTTAAAATTTTTAATAAAATCTATATTCAAGAGTTATATCCCAATTGTTAACTTTTGCTTAATTTTATTTAAAACAAATTTTTTGTCAAACTTTTAATTAATAATAAAAAAACATAAATCTTTTTGTAACAAAAAGAAGCTAAAAAGATAGATACTTAAAAACAAAAAAAATACTTAATATGGTATATTAATATGGTAAAAGACTTAATATAATGTTTAAATTAAAACAAATAAAATGATAGATAAAAAAATTAAAATAAAAGTTAATAAAATTTAATCTTACTTAATGACTAAATTAAAAATATTGATAACCTCTTTCTTTGCTGTAAATACAAATCTTATTTTTTCCTGCTTCTTTCGCCTTATACATAACTTTATCAGCTAATTCTATAGTTTCATTAACAGTGTTCTCAAAAAATACTCCACCAACAGAGCATGATATTGTTTTTTCTGGGGCCTTTTTGCCTTTAAATTTTAATAGTTCTAATATATATTTATTTAGAGTATTTAAATTTTCAACTATTCTTTTTGCAAGAATATAACTATTAGCAAGATTCACAGTTTTTGCAATTACAAGAAACTCATCACCACCTAACCTTATAGCAAAATCATTTTTTCTTGTGCTTTTAATAAGAATATTACCAAAATATTTTAATATAAGATCACCTATAGAATGTCCATAATTATCATTAAAATATTTAAAATTATCTAAATCAAAATATAAAAATATATAATTTTTATCTATTTCATTATTATTAACTATATTTGTAGTAAAGAAATTTTTATTATAACAATTAGTAAGAGAGTCTATGTATGCTGTTTTCTCAAGCATATTAATTTTATAGGACATCTTTTTATAATAGAAATAATCTGGAGTTCTAAAATTCTCAGAAATATTGCTACTTTCAATCTCTTTTTTTGAATTATTTTCATTTATTTCTTTTTTCTGGATCGTAACATTATTTGATACTAACAATTTTTCTTCTTGTTTAATAAACTTATTTGAAGGATAAAAATTAAAAATAGATGATTTAGAATTAATAAAGTAATTGAAAATATTTAAAATATGAAAAAAAATAAAAAATAGATTAAGATTAACAAAAGTTTGGGATTCATCTGTTTCTGGAAAAGCTTCTTTTAAAGACTTAAATAACTTATCATCTTTATTAATCTCTACTTTTTCTTTATAATTTATAAAATATTTAGCTATATCATTTTCAGATTGAGTTCTCCTATCTAAATATTTTAAATGATTTGAAAATAGCACATAAACTTCATTTAATCTTTCATAAAAATTTTCTAAAATAGAATCACTTAAAGCAATTCCTGTATAATGGTGATAATAATAATTTGGATAAATAAATTTCTTTTTTAAGAAATTCAATTCATCAGACAATCTTTTTAAAAATTCATTTTTTTCAAATGTTTCATTTACTTTTAAAAGATTCTGAAGCTCAACTAATATTTTTAAATAATTTTTTTCTATAAAATTTTCATAATCATATACAATTTTAGCAAATTTATCTAAAATTGTAGAATATTCTCCACTATCTTTAAAACTTAGATTTTTTAAGTATGGAATAAATCTTGAAACTAACTTCAAGAAAAAAATAAAAAAATTTATATTATCTTCATTTGAAACCCTCTTATATAAGTCCCCTTTTATAATATTAAATTTGTATCCCAAATCTATATAATCTGGAAAATCCTGTAAATAATTAAATATATTTGTATTAAAAAAATATGAAAAAAGATCAATTGAAACCAAAACATCATCTGGTAATCTAATAATCTTTTCAGTTTCATCTTCTTCATAAACTTCATCTTCTTCAATAAAAGGTGGTAAATCTCTAAATTCCTGGATTTTTTCTTTTATATCAAGAAGTTCGTCCACTTTATAAAATAGTATATCTCGATTCTTTCTGAAGGAAATATAATTATATCCAAGATATCTATAAATTAAAGGTAAAAATTGGAAAAAAGAGAAATCGAAAAGATAAGCAAATGAATCACACATTCTTCCAAAATTAAAGGTTATAAATTTATCATCATAATTATAAACTTTTTTTGTTAAAACACATAATTTTGTAAAAGCAAAAAAGACAAAGCTTCTATTATAGTTTGTTATTTTTGGAAATATTCTTGAAATATTTGACTTTTCTTCTGATGTAAGCTCAACTCTAGAAAAAAGATAAACTTTTTTAAAAATCAATTCAAAATATTTATATAAAGATATATAGTTAAATTTTCCATTTTCTATCTCTCTTAATATTTCTTGAAAATCCAAAATATTATATTCATAAAGTTCATTTAAAATATAATAAACCCTTAAATTTATTCTTTTCATATCTTCAAGTATTGAAACATCATTCTTTATTAACTTCCTCATTGTAACAACAATAGTTTCAAGCTCATAAAAGGCTTTTTTAATAAAATGCAAAAACTCAACAGATGGATAATCATTTTCAAAATTAAAATCAACAAATTCTTTTAATATGTCTGCAAATCTTTTATAATCAGAGTAACTTTTGGTTAATATATCTATTTTAATTCTTCCTATATATTTTTTTATAAAAGGAACTTTTAAAATATTTTCCAAATCTAACATTTTACCCCCATTTAAAATTTCAAACTATTTTTATTTTTTATATTTTCTTAAAATATAATAAAAATTTTTTACAAATTTTTTAATAATTTACTTACAAATGAATGTTTTATTTCTATTGCTTTTTGTGGGCATATTTCTTGACAACAAAAACATCTTATGCAAGTGTTATAGTTATATCTGAGAATAATTTTATTTTCTATTTTTTTTAATTTTTCTTTTATTATTGATTTCGGATTTGTTGGACATATATTGTAACACTCCATACATAAAATACAGTTTTTTCTTATAAAATAAGGCTTTGAACTCACAATATTATTATAAAAGAAACCTCTTCTAAATTTTGAAGGAATAACATTTTCTCTATAAAGGTGGATTTTATTAAATTCTTTTCTAAAGTTTAATTTATCACCATATATTTGATATGCTTTCGTATCAAAAATATTTAATGAAACATTATGTTTTTCTGAGAAATATTTTAAAAATGGAATTTTTTCAGGAATATAACCTACAAGAGTTGTTGCAAGAAGATCAACAACAAAAGGATTCTCTCCCAATATTAAATAACCTAATTTAATGGGGTTTCCTCCTCTTGGACCATGTCCTTCGTGTGCTATTATACCATCCATTATACAAATGCTAGTATTTAGTGAATCAGCTAAATCTACAATCATTTTAGAAAACAGTATAGAATCTGGAAATCTAGTATGATAATATGCCTTAATTTTCCCAGGAATTACACCAAAAAGATTCTTAATGCCACCAGTAAAAACAGTTAATGAATGATTCTTTAATTTTGGTAGAGATACAATTTTATTTTTGTCTTTAATCTCTTCTGCAACTTCAAAGATTTTAATTACATTTTTATTTGAACCTTTTATCACATATTTATTTTTAAATTCAATAAAAGGAACATTATACTTTTTACAAACTTCATAAATTCCACTATCTTTTGAAACTTTTAAAGGAGAAGCAATAGCTGGAGAATCTCCACAACTAAGCTCGATGTTTAACTGATTTTTTTTTATTTCTTCTATAAAAAATTTAACAACTCCTTCAAAAAAAACTGGATGAGTAATAACACCAGTTGAAGGTGAATCAGATGCAAGAAGATTTGGTTTAAGCAAAACTTTGTCACCATTTGAAAAATAATTTTTAAAACCACCAAGAAAATCTAATCCTTCTTTAATTTTTGTTGAAATAATATCTGAATCATATTCTTCTATGTTATAGAAAACAACTTTCATATAAACCTTCTTCAAAATAGAATTATATTTTTTATATCTTAACAATTTTTAAATTTTATTCAAAAAAAATTTAACAAAATATTGAAATTTTTAAAATTTAAATTTTAATATTTTAAAATGTTATTTTTAAATTAATTATTATAATATTAATAAATTTATAATTTTTAAAAAATTAAAAAAATGTAAAAATTACAACTTTGATGCAAAAAAAAATTAAAATTAATAAAAAAAATATAAACAAAACTTAGATTAAAAAATAATTAAAAAGGATATAAATTTTATGAAAAATTTAAATATTTTACAAGAATCTTTTAATCTTATATTTGAAATTCTCAAAACTGCAATAAATGTAGAATGTATGATTATAAGATATAAAAGTCAAAAATCAGATTTTTTTAAGATAGTTAAAAATGAAGGTTGTCCCGAAGAATTTTTAAACAAAATGAAATGTAAAGAAATATATTTTTACAACAATGAATTTAGAATAAATAATAATGCTAATACAGAAGATTGTCCATGTATTCTTATATTAAATAAAGTAAAAGAATTTCTTGAAAATGAAGAAGTCAAAGAGGTTTTTTCTTTTACAAATTTTGGTTCTTTTTATAGAAATAAAAAACTTTCTTTTGACAAATCAAGTTGCTCTATATTTTCCTCTCTTGCATTTGTCCCTATAAAAAAACCTTTCTTTGAAAATGAAAATTTTAATTCTTCAAGTTTTATAAATTCTAATAATTTTACAGATAAGAGCAATGAAAATAATAATTATGATTCTAATAGTATAAACAATATTAATTATAAAGGTTTTTTCCAATTTTGTGACAAAAAGGAAGATATTTTTAAAAAATTTAACATAAATAAAATAGAAAAAATATCTACCTATTTCTCTCAACTTTTAAATGACATAGAAACTATATTAACTGCAAATATTTTTCAAAAATTCAAAATATTGATAGTTGAAGATTCTTATGAAGTTAAAATTATTACTCATAAACTTCTTACAAAACTTGGTTTTAATACTTTATGTTCAGCAAATGGAAAAGAAGCTCTTGAAATAATAAAAAAAGAGAAAATTGACCTTGTTATAACAGATATTGTTATGCCTTACATAAATGGTCTTGATCTTATAAAGATGTGCTATGAAAAGTATGAACATTATGGACCAAAATTTATTATCTTCACAACACACGATGAAAAAGTTTCAAACGATTTTATTAATAAATACAATGTGTTTTCAGTCCTTTCAAAACCCATAACAGATCTTAAAAAACTCAAGACAACTATTGAAAGTTGTTTATTAAGCTAATATCAATAATAAAATTATAATTAAAAATTATAAGTTAATAATAAAGAAAAACATAAATTAAATTTAACAGAATCTCTTTTAATAAAATCTTTGTAAACCAACAACTTTCCCTACTATCTCCAAATCTTTCCCTCTTACAATAATATCCTTCAAATTCTTATTTTCAGGATGAAGTATACATATTCCTTCATCTCTTTTTATATACAATCTTTTTAATGTAACTTCCCCATCAACCATTGCAACAACAATATCACCCTCCACTACTCCATTTATACCATTATTAACAGGTTCAACTATAATATAATCACCTTCATAAATCCCTGCTTCTATCATTGAATCTCCTCTAACTTTTAAAGCAAAATAGTTATCTTTAGGAAATTTTGTCCTATCCACAACTAACTCACCTTCTATATCCACCTCAGAAAATACAGGAGTTCCTGCAACTATCCTTCCAAGAACTGGTATTTTTTTCTTTTTTAATATTTCAATCGCTTCTTCTGTTAAAATTATACTTCTTGATGCCCCATCCTTTCTTCCAATATAACCTTTATTCTGAAGTCTTAAAAGAAACCCATAGCATGTTTTTATATTTACATCTAATATTTCTGAAAGCTCTATAATAGTTGGGGGATAACCATTTTTTTTTATAAAATCATAAATTTTTCTCAAAACTTCTTCCTGCCTTTTTGTTAACTCTTCCATAACTAACCCCTAAAATGAAATAATAAATTATTATAAAAAAACATAATAAAATAGATCTGTAAAAACACTCAAATTTTTAAATATTGCTTTTAAGTCAATTAGCTCATAAGTTTCAAGATCAAATTTAACAATACTTTTTAACTTAAGCATAAAAAACATACTATTTTTAATCTTAAAAATAAAACGTTCATACTTATCGGGGAAAATAACCACTTCAAAAAAATCCTTTCCATCAAAAAATGTTGCAAAACCCATCTTTTCACCTTTTCCAGTAAAGGCTGGTCTTCCTGTAATAAAAAATCCTATTTTTAATAAAATTTCATCTTTTAATTTTAAACAATTTAAATTTTTATTAAAAACTTCATTATAAATTTTCAAATCCTTATCAAAGGATCTAATTTTCTTTGTATATGTTTGGTTAAAAGATCCAAACCTTTCAAAATCAATCTTCACCAGTAAATCAATAATATCAAAAGGGGTTTTTCCTATAAAAAAACCATAATATTTATATTCAAAAAGAAAGTTGGACAATAAATTTTCACAAGCCAAGTTTAAATGCTTTATTTCATGGCTTTTGTTAAAAATATTAATATTATCTCTTTCTATTTCTATATTATTTTTTATATTTTTGTAACACTTAAGAATGTAATAAAAGAGATCAAACTTGTTCAATTTATATACAAATGGGTCAAAAAAACCTACAAGGGCAAGCTTTATAAACTTATCAAATTTTTCTGAATTTTTTTTTAACCTTTTTTGTCTAAAGCAAATATATGAGCTGAAAAAATCTCTAAAAAAATATTCTATATTTTCTGAAGAAATATTTTCAAAATCTTTCTCTTTGATTTTAAAATATTCACTACAAGATTTTTGATAATATTTAAAAAATTCAAGATCACATTCATCTAAAAAACTCAAATGGTCAAGACCTATAATAATAAATTTTTCTCCATTTTCTTTTTCTAAAACTTGAGTTTTTGTACTGTAAAGTCTTATATTACTTTTTAAAAACCTTATACCTTCTGTGCAACCTTTATAAATATATGCTGCTGTTGGATAGTATCCACCTTTATTTTCTATCACTGATGCATAAAAAAGTTCAGGATAATAAATTTTTAAATATAAAAGTTTATAAGAAAGTATAGCATAAGAAGCAGAATGTGCTTTACAAAAAGAATATCCTGCAAATGATTCCATATATTTCCATAAAAGATAAACTTTTTTTTTGCTATAACCTTTAGATAAAGCTCCCTTAATAAAATCTTCTTTAAGCTCATTTATTTTTTCTTTTGATCTTAGTTTTCCACTCATTCCTTTTCTTAAAAGATCAGCTTTTTCATAAGAAAGTCCACCAATGTTATGTGCAACTTTCATAACATCTTCTTGATAAATCATTATTCCAAAAGTTTCTTCTAAAATATCTTTAAGCTCAGGTATAACATAATCAACTTTATCAGGATTATTTTTGTAAAATATATATTTATCCTTCATTCCAGATTCAGAAACCCCTGGTCTTATAACAGATGATGCTGCAACTAATTCAAGATAATTTTTACATTTAAGTTGCTTTAAAAGCCCTCTCATAGCTGGGGATTCTATATAAAAGCATCCAAGTGAGTCTCCAATTTGAAGTTTTTCTGATATTTTTTTATCATCTATTATACCAGAAATCTCTATTGGTTTAATAAGTTTTAAGTAGTCTAATTTTTCTCTTTTACATTTTTTGTTTTTAAGATAAAAAAGACTATCTGAAAAAACCCCAAGTGCCCTTTGGGAAAGAATATCTATTTTTATAAGACCTGTATTTTCAATAGAATACATATCAAAACCTGTTATCAAAAATCCTTTAACACCATTGTATATAGGACAAAAATCAGTTATCTTCGAAGGAGCTATACATATACCACCAGGGTGAGTTCCTATGCCATAAGGTAGATCAATAATTCTTTCAACAAAGAAAAACAGATTCTCAAAATAATATTTGCAATAATCTTTAAATCTTTTCTTTAAATCAGAAATAGAGTCTCCCCATCCTATCAACTTCGAATATCTTGATATTTCAGACTCAGGTATACCAAGATATCTTGAAACAATACGAAATGCACCTCTTAACCCATGCTTTATCCTTGTTCCTATCATTGCACAATTTTTGTATTCTTTTTCTTCAAATTCTTTAAGTTCACAATACATATCAAAGTTTTCACTTTCTTTACTAATGTATTTTTTAAGCAAGTTTTTACAAAAATTAAAAAACTCTCTATTAAAGATCGATTTTATTACAAAATCTCTATCTTTCCATGAAAAATCAAGATCAATGTCAGGAGGTTCATCTCTCCCATAATTTAGAAACCTTTCAAAAAAAAGATCGTACTTTACAGGATCAACCTGAGTTATATCAAGCAAATAAGAAACAAGAGATGATGCTGCAGAACCTCTTCCAATATAAGGAATCCCTTTTTCTTTTACATAAAGAGTTAAAAAATATACAAAAAGAAAGTAGGAGCAAAGGTTTTTATCCTTTATTATCTTGTATTCATAAGACAGTCTTTCATAATATCTACAATCTTTTGAATTATTAAAAAAAATATTATTTTGTATTTTGCTAAAAAGAATATTATATAGCAATATCTCATCTTTCTCTTTGCTTCCAGAAATATTTATAAAAACATAATCATTTTTTCTAAAATTTTTTAATATATCTATATCTTTAACAAAATCGAAAATAGAATCAAAAATTTCTCTGCTTCTGCTCCCATATACCTTATAAAGCAAAATGTTTAACTCATCATAGGTTGATAAAACTGGTTTTCTTATAGAAAGATCTATAATATCTCTATCAATTAATCTTTTTATAACTCTATTTTCATCAGAAGAGATTATTATATCAAAAACTGTTATACCATCCCTCTTTTCGAAATCCTCTTTTTTAAAAGAAGCAAAAAAAAGAGGCAAAACATTAAAGTATTTATCTTTTAAATAGAAGAAATCCCCCTTAAATA
The DNA here is from genome assembly GCA_026415295.1 of Spirochaetota bacterium. Classification (NCBI taxonomy): domain Bacteria; kingdom Pseudomonadati; phylum Spirochaetota; species Spirochaetota bacterium. The sequence continues at coordinate 59,455 of JAOAHJ010000017.1, forward strand.
TCCTTCCTTCAAATACACCAAGAAAACGATCTTTTAAACTTGCAAACCTTTTAACAATACTCTCCTCATCAAAAAAAACAAATTTAACCCCATCAAAATAGTCTTTATCTGCTTTTAGTTTATCTTCAATAAAATCAGAAGGAGTTTTATAACCTAAAGCTCTATAAGAAATAAGTTCAAAAAAAATATTTTTCCTTTCCCAATCTTTTAAAAATACTAACATATTCTTATCTACATCTTCCCCTTGAAGTTCAACTCCGACAATAGGTTTAACATTATTTTCTTTTGCAAGTTTAATAAAGTTCCATATATCAAAAACATTTTCATAATCTGTTAATGTTACAAAACAGGTTTTACCTTTTAAGCAACTATATTCAACAATATCCTGTATCTTAAGAGTACTTTGATAAAATGAATTTATACTTTTGCACCACAAAAACAAAACTATTCTCCTGTTCTTAAAATTTTTCCATATTTATTAAAAAGATAGCTTACTGCATCAAAAAGTCTTCTATCTTTGTTCTCATTTTTACCAAAAAGAGTTTCTTCTTCAAAATCAACTCCTTTATAAATATCAAGTACAACCTTTTTTATATTTACATCTCTCATTTTGTTTTTTATGATAATTCTTTTAATCTTTTCTATTGTAAAAATAAATGATTTTTCTTCATCGCTTCTTTGAACCACCCCTGCTTTGTAAATCTTACCATCACTATAAACTATTGATATAGAAATTTTTCTAAAAAATATCCTTTTTATACTCAAAAAATAGAATAAAGCTTCTTTAAAATGTTTAAAATCATCTAGTTCAGTCCTCTTCATCCCTGAAAACTCAAAAATAAATCTCTCAAAATCTTCATTTTTTGACCAATTTCTAATATCAAATCCAAAAATTTGATGAAAGATTCTGAAAAATGAAAACTTTTTTTCAAAAAAACTATTAAATAAAACTTTGCTCTTTTCACAAACATCAATAATAGAACTTAAATCAGCAAAAAGTTTACTTTTCTCATAAGGTTTAAAAGAGGAGGTTAAAAGTGAGATAAAATCTCTTTTTGCCTCAAAGGAAAAAGTCAGAATAAAAGAGAGAGGAAAATTGAAAAGATTTTTGTATTTAAAAGAGATGTATGGAAAAATATCAAGAAAAAATACTTTTGACAAAAAAACTTCTGGTTCAATAATATAAATAAAACCCGGTGAATCGAAAACTCTGCCAATAGAAAATGAACAGAAAGGATCAGGAGAAACAACTAATTTGAACTCTAAATTTTCAAATTTTTTATCTAAAATATCTTTAATTCCCTCTTTTAAATCCTTTTTAAATTTACTATTAAAATCTATATTAAATATTCTTTTTAACTTTTCTTCAAAATCAAAAAAGAAGAAAGGATCATTTACAAGATTGCCATAATTATCAACAAAATAGATTAAATAGTCATTATTTTCAAGAAAAGTAGCTTTAATTCCACACTCTTCAAATATACTTTGCAATTTTAGAGTAAATGTGTAAAAAAACAAACTAACCTGATCAAATTTTTTTAATATTTTAAGATACCCAAACATAAATCTTCCCCTTTTAAAAATAATAGGCCAAAATATTTTGGTGTCAAGTTTAAATTTTATTATTTACTTTATTTTTATTTTTGTTAAATTTTGGTATGAGGTGCTTATAAAGCTTAATAGGGAATGAGGTGAAAATCCTCAACGCACCTGGGCACTGTAAGAAGGAGTGTAAACTTACTAAAAGGTAAGTTTATGTAAGTATGCTTTATGTCACTGTGTATACAAGAAATTTTACAAAATGCAGTCATCTGCAATTTCTTGTATATATGGGAAGACATAAAACAATTTAATCCTTCAAGTCAGGAGACCTGCCTCAGATTAAATAAACTCTCCACCAGGGTTAATGGAGATTTTTCATTTATATTTAATATTTAAACTTTTTTATTTTATTTAGCCATTTTTCTGAACTGCCCCTATTAATTATTGAAAAATTAAAAGTAAAAAAAATTTTTTTGGAGGTTTTATGAAAAAATTATTTAAGAAATCCATTTTACTATTAACAATTTTTGTTTTCCTATTCTTTAGTTTTGCTGTATTTTTTGCTGGTAAAAGTGGATCTTCTTCTGATTTAAACAAAACAACTCAACAAAATGTTGCTATTGACTCACTAAAAAGAAATGTTGAGATTAAGGATTACCAGAGAGTTGGTATTTTAAACCCTGCTGTTATTAGAAACCTTGCAATAGCTGGATATAACTTTAAAAATGTTATTGGAGTAGATTCTTTTACAAAAGATACCTATTTTAACCAAAAATATTTAGATCCATCAAATTTTAAAAACTCCATTTTCGCTAAATATAACTATAAAGAATTGCCATTAAAATCTGTTGAAATAATAGGAGATTTTAATGGTCCTAATGTTGAAAAAATTGTCTCATTAAAAATTGATCTATTAGTTATCGATGTATCTTTCCCACAAAAGATAAAAGATCAACTTGATCAATTAAAGATTAATTATTTTGTTTTCTCTACATACAATACTTATGATAACTTAAAAAATGATATTAATAACCTTTATAAGCTTTTTAAAATTGATCAAAAAGCTATAAATGATATAAACGGTTCAATTGGTAAACTTGAAAAAGATCTTATTGAACTTGCAAATAAATTCAAAAATAAGAAGGTTTTAATCATTGTATGGTATGATAATGGTTTTATGTGTGCTGGAAAAGATTCATTTCTATCATCATTTTTTGAAAAATTTGGCTTCATTAATGTCATAAATACAAATGGCTATCCTGTTATATCAGATGAAACTTTTATAAACTTAAACCCAGATCATATACTTGTTGCCTCTTCATATATGAATGTTGATGTTCTTAAAAAAGATATATATAAAAATATAAATGCAATAAAGAAAGGCTCTATTGTAACTATAGATGCTGAATTTGAAAATAAACTCTTACAACCTTCAAAAGAATCATGGGAAGCTTACAAGGAAATTTTTGGAAAGTTAAAAGATTAATTTAAACCCAAATTTTTATTTAAATTACTAAAACTCAAAAAAACTAAAATAAAAATTATTTAAATCATAAAAAAATGGGGCTCAAAAATATGAGCCCCATTTTATAATTTTGATTATAAAATAAATATAATCAAAGTATATCTAATTATTTTATTTTCTTCTTAAACTCTTCAACTGGTACAATTTCAGCAATCTTCATCTCATCTTTCCAATCTTTTCCTACAAATCTCCATTCTGCAAATCCAAATCCTTTAGCAAATACAACATAACCTGTATAAGCAGCAGTTCCTGATCTTCCATCTTCAAGTTTAATAGAATATGTATAACCATACTTTAACTGTAAACCTTCATAATCTTTTCCTAAAATCTGAAGCTTAACAGGTTTATCAAAAAACTTCTTAACTTTGTAGTTAAGTGTCATATTTTGTTTATAGTTATCTGAATATTTTGTATATGAGTAAGCATATTCAACAAGAAAATCAGATTTTAAATTCCAATATATAAATACAGGGTTTGCAGGTTGGTAAACTATCTCAACAGGTTGTCCTTTTGAGAATGTGTATGATTTATAAGTAACAAGTCCATCAGCAGTTATCTCAAAAATATCATATCCATCTTTTTCAAAATTTTCTTTAAACATATAATCATATAAATACTTTTTACCACCTTCCTCTTTAATTTCAAACATTTCATAATAAACTTCTGAAAGCTCCCCATCAGTATAATATTCCCATTTCAAAACTTTTTTAGCCATCTCTTCTAATGGGAAGTAATCCTTAAAATTAAAAGTTTGAATAGCTTGGACAGGTTGTTGAGTTTGTGTTTGTGTCTGTGTTTTAGCTGTCTGTCCACAAGAAAAAAATAATAAAACAGATAAAACAATAATTAAAACAAAAAGAAATTTTTTCATTTTTGACTCCTTAAAATATCGTTTACTTAATTTTAACAAAAAAAAAATAAATTTAAACAAAAATATATAAATTTTTTACAACTTTTTATTTAATAATTTAATATTTTTTCTTGTTTAAAAAATTTTTTCTTTTATAATTTTTGAAATTAAATTAATTTTCAAATTAAAAATAGGAGTTATTATGAAAACTAAACTTATCAAACTTAGTATTCCAAAAATAAGTTTTAAAACTTTTATAGTTTTTATTATCTTTTCTTTGCTATTTCTTTTTTTAGCAGCTGATACAAATGAATACTATACCTACACAAAACTTTCAAATGGCCTTGAACTTTATCTTGTTAAAAGGACAAAAATACCACTTGTTGCTTTTTATCTTGCTTTTAAGACAGGTGCATATAGAGAAACACCTGAATACGATGGGCTTACGCATCTTTTTGAACATATGTTTTTTAAAGCAAATAAAACTATGAAAACTGCAGTTGATTACTATGAATTTATGAATCGAACAGGTATTACTTATAATGGATGGACATCACAAGAAGAGGTTGTATACTATTTCATATGTCCAAAAGATAACATTAGAGATGCTGCTGATCTTATGTATAACTCTATCGTTAATACAGCACTTGATGAAGAAGAGCTTAAAAAAGAAAGAGAAGTTGTCTTAGAAGAGTATGCAAGGGTTTATTCAAGTAGAGTTAATTATCTTTTTCAATATCTTATGTTTAAAGAACTTTATAAGGATAATTTATCAAGAAAATCTGTTATAGGAAACTATGATATGATAAAAACTGCTACTGTTGATAAAATGAAGAAACTTAAAGAGACTTTTTTTATTCCAAATAATGGTGCTTTGATTATTGTTGGTGATATAGATATTGATAAAACTATAAGTATGATTGATGAAATATTTTCAAAATGGAATAGAGGGCCAGAAATTAAAGAAGAAAATTTTATACTAAATCCACTTCCAGAAGATAGATTTGTTTTTAATCATAGATTTGACAAAGAAAACATTGATATATATATGCTTGGTGTTGGTCCTTCTTTAAGAGGGGAAGGAAACAGAGATATAACAAACTTTGCTGGTGACATTTATCACTATGCTTTATCTCTTAAAAACTCTAAATTTACAAGAGCTTTAAGTTCATATACAGATTCTTTTAATTTTTATTTACAGTGGAATGCTTACTATGGAGATATTGAATTTTATACTAAGTCTGTTAAAGGAGAAAATATAATAGATTTTTATAAAACATTTAGAAGAGAACTTGATAAATCTGCTGATCCTGGATATATTACTGAAGAAGAATTTGATAAAGCTAAAAAATACTATGTTGATAGCTCTTCAAAAAAGATAAACTGGGATAACTATACTTTAGAAGGAATTGCAAATATTCTTTCAAAATATTGGGCAAAAAATTGGCTTGATCTTATTCTTTTCCAAAAGGAGAAAGAGTATTATGAAAAAGTTAAATACCAAGATGTTTTAGAATATGCTAAAAGATATATTGTTAAAAAAGGTTTTGTATGGGGAATACTCATCGATGAAAAACTTGCTGAGCAATATAATTTAAAAAGTTTAAATAAATAATTTTAATTTATTAGATATGATAAGGAGATAAATTTATGAAGAAATTAAGTTCATATTTAAATATAAAAAAACAAAAAAACTTTAAAACATTTAAATATCTTTTCTCTTTAATCTTACTTTTATTCTCTTTTTTACTTTTCTCATGTGAAACTACATATACTCCTATTAAACTTCAAAATTTACCTCAAGCTAAAACAATAGAGCTTCCAAACATAGGTAAAGTTGTTAACTACTTTACAGACTACGGAATTGAGGTTTATCAGTTATATGAAGGTGGTAAAGTCTATGTTGACATGGTTATAACAAATGTTTCTGACTATATCAACAAATATCCAAAAGGAACAGTTGAGATCCTTGCATATATGCTTAATTTAACAGTTTCTGGAAACTATCTTGTCGATATTCTTGGGACACTTAAATATAATGGAACAATTGATGATTATAATTTTGACTGGGATGATGATAATATTTACTATTCTTTTGTTGCATCTAGTTCAAATTATTTAAATGCTATGAAAGCTGGACTTGCTACTGTTTTATTTAATAAACCTAATAATGATTCTATTTTTGATACTGTTAAAAACTTTTATTATGAAAAAAATGGTCTTTTTAAAGGTGAGGAAAACTATCCTGAAAGGTATATGGAAAGATTGCCAAGACCATTATTCTTTTTAGGTCACCCATATGAAAAATATGCTAACTCTTTCAGAGACTTTAAAGAAGTGGAGCTAAACCATGTAAAAGCTTTATACAATGATCTTTTTAATGTTAATAATATAAAATTTTTCGTAAGAGGTCAATCTTCTCAAACTGCATTTAAAGCAAAACTCGAGAAAGACTTTGCTGCTATACCTCAAAAAGATAACAAAACTTATAAACTTGAACCAATAAAACCTCAACCTCAATCAAAAATAAACTACAACACTTTTTATTCATCAACAGCAAAATCTTTCTATGTTTCAAACTACTCCCCAGGTCCATTGAGATACTCTGAAGATTATTATCCTTTTTTAGTTGCAACAGAAATTTTCTCAAACAAAACTTATATAAATGTTAGAATATTAAACAATCTTGCATATGCTGTAGATTGGTATGTTGATGGAGGAAAAGCATGTTACTTAAAACTTTATCTTACAACTACAAAATTAAATGAAACTTTAAAAATAATAATAAATACTCTTAAAGATTTGAAACAGAAAGGTGTTACCTCAGATGATATTTTACAAGTTTATAAAAAAAGATTTACGGAATTTTGGCTCACTATGGAACAATCTTCAGGTTTTTTCTCTTTTATAAAATATTCTGAACTAAATTATAACTGGCCTGAAAGAATATATGAACATCTTGATAGAATAAAGAATGTTAAAATTGAAGATGTTAATAGAATGTATCAAAAATATTTTAAAGGATTTATTTGGGGTATAGTTGGTCCATCACAAAAAGATATAGATAACATTGATAAATCTTTACTATTTTACTCTGTTGAATAAATACTTTGGGCTATCCTTAAAAGATGGATAGCCCATTTTTTTAAATAATATTTTTTTTATGGAATTTGAAATATTATCTAATAAATTTAATATTTTTCTTTTCTATTCAAAAGAATCTTTAATAAACGAAATATTAAATACAATTTATTCAAATAAAGAAGATTTATTTGGAAAAAAAATTGTTTTTATTTTTGATTCAAATTTTTATAAAAATCATAAAAATTATTTTATCTTTTATTTGTTACAAAATCTTAAAAATAACATATCATCAAATAAAATATATAAACTTATAATCAAAATTTCTGAAAGAAAGAAAAATTTAATTTTTTACAAAAAAATAGTTTCATTTTTTCTAAAAAATAGCATCTCAAAAAATGATTTTATTTTTATTTTTGGTGGTGGTGTTCTTCTTGATTTAACTGGATTTGTCTGTTCAACTTATAAAAGAGGCATAGATAAGTTTATTTTTATACCTACAACTCTACTTTCTATGGTTGATGCTTCAATCGGTGGTAAAAATGGCCTAAACTTTAAAAATATTAAAAATGTTATTGGAACAATATTTTTACCATATAAAATTTTTATTTTTCCATATTTTATTAAAACATTAAAAAGAAAAATATTTTTTTCGGCTATATTTGAGATAATAAAATATGGATTAATTTCTGACTTTTCTATTTTAGAAAATCTTTTACAAAAAATTTCAATTTTAAATAAAGAAAATATTTTTGATATAGATCTTTTAAAAAAATCAATATTAATTAAACTTGATATTATTGAAAAAGATCTTTTTGATAAAAATGAGAGAAAAAAGCTAAATTTTGGACATACCTTTGGCCATTCTATAGAAGAAGAGTATAAAATAGATCATGGTATATCAGTTGGTCTTGGACTTATATATGAAATTATTTTGTTATATTTATATTTTGATAAAAATAACTTTGATATATTTTTAAGTGAGTTTAATAGTTTTATTTCAATTTTAATAATCAAAAATTACTCTTTTATTTTTGAAAATATTAAAGAAAAAAATATTGATACAAACCTTTTTTTAGAAAAAATTATTCTACTAATCTATAATATAACTGTTTTATCTGGATATAAAAACATTTTTAGGAAGCTTTTTTTACCTTTTTTCTTAAAAATAAAAAAAGGGGGAAAGCTTTTTCCCCTAAATAAAGAAGAGTTAAAAAAAATCTTTTCTTATAAAATTCAAAATAATTTTTTAAGATATATAAAAAATGACAAAAAAATATAGTTTTTACCAGCTCTCACTCTTTTTTTCTTCCTCTTTTGGAGGATTTGATTTAAAGAAAAAGACAAAAGATTGTGGAAGATCATCAAGCAAAAATCTAATTAAAACTCTAAAATCAACTTTTGAAATATAAAGTTTTTGATCAGAGATAATAATAAAAAAGAAAACATAGTTTCTATTTTTTGAAAAGTTATATATTTTATCAACATCTATATATGTTTTATCGAGATTAAGTTTATATTTTTCAACAAGATCTTTATTTGTATTTTCAGCTTCAAGTTTAGAAATAATTTTTTCTTTATTATTAAAAATACCTAAAAAATTATTATCTATATCTTTTATTTGAGAATCTAAAAACCTAAACTTTAAATCATTTACCTTAGAAAATATTTTTATCTTAAAAACATTAAAATAAATAATTTTATCAGAAAAAGTGTTTTGTCTATATATATATGGGTTTTCATAAATATTAAATTTAAAATCATTTACTATTTGGTAATCATTTAAAAGATCAAGCTCTATCTTAATTTTTTCATTTTCAAAACAGTTTTGAACAGAAACATACTTTAAATTTTCATCTTTAGTTTGACATGAATATATAGAGAAAAATAAAAAAGTAATGAAACAAAAAAATAAAAATATTTTTATTTTTTTAAATTTTTTAACTGAATTTTTTGACATTTAATACCTCTAAAATCATATAATTTATCTCTTATATACAAATTAAAATTTAATTTTGAAAAATTTCAAGTAAAAAAAAAGGGGAAGAAAATATTCTTCCCCTTTATATCTAATTTTATTGCATCTAAATTATATTAGAAAACAACTTCATATGAAACAGATATTGTGAAGTAAGGCCCTAAAATATCGTCTACATAATATTTCCAATCAGCAGAAGTCATACCATATTGAGTTTCCCAGTTAGAATTATATGCTGGAACACCTAAATATAAATAATATGATAAACCTAATGCCATTTTAGAAACTTTAGAAATAGCATAGCTTATATTCAATCCAACAGAAGCTGTTGAACCATATCCATAAAATTCTATCGTACCAGCAGTAGTCAAACTTTCTAAATTCCATCCTAAATAACTAAAAGTTCCATTTAATGAGAATGTGAATTTATCAAGATAGTAGTTAAAATATAATCCAGCATTAAATAAATCTCCTGAATAAGTTTTTTGAATTTTATTAGCTTCAGTATAATTTGAAGCAACATAAGCAACTAAACCACCAACTGTTGGTGTTGTAAAAGCTGTTCCTGTTAATTCTAAAATATTCATTCCAGAAATTGTGTTAAAACCAATATGTAAGCCAACATCCATTGAGTCACCTAAAGTATATAAAGCATCAATACCTGCATCGATTTTAATTGTATCTTTATAAGGCATAATATAAGGATTAGCAAATGTTCCTGTTCCAGTTAATTTAGCTGGATCTCTATTTAATCTAGTTTGAACATTAATTTGACCAGTAATTAATAGATCTAAATTTTTCACTGCTTGTAATCTAAACTCAGCAAAATAAATATTAGTTGGAGTATATTTTAATACCCACATACCAGCAGGAGAGCCTGTATAAACACTACCAGCAGCTTTGTTAACACTTTCCATTTTAAATGGAATAGCTTGTTGAATATTAAATCTGAAAATTCCTAAGCCTTTAATTGCATATTTAATACCTATAGTTGTATTTTGAGCATTTCCTAAATAATCAGCTATATTTGTAGTTGCTGTATACATTCTGTTCCAAATATAGAGCTGTAAATCTGTTCCAATTAAATTAAATGTAGAAGCTATTCTAACCCATGTAGGTGCTCCTGTATTGAAGCCAGAAATACCTGCAGGAATACCTCTATCTCTGAAATCTCCACTTCCATTTGCAAATAATCTATTTGGATACAATGGAGAGAATTCTCTTATAGTAACTCTACCAAATCCACCGATTCTTAATGACCAAATATCAAATATTTTTGAGATAGTTAATCCCATATCGTAAATTTTATATTTATTTGCAATAGACATAGTAGCATTACTAAAATCAGTTACAACTTCTCCCCATAATGAGATATTATCTTTTGTAAAAGTTAATCTTTGAACAATATTAAAGAAACCAACATAACCCAAATAACTATAAAGTCCTAAACCCAAATTAGCTGGATCATCATAGTAAATTGTATTTGCCAAAGTAACTCCAGCCCATCTAATAGTTAAAGTAGCATAACCAGCTAAGTTAACAGCTCTATTTAAATATATAAGGTCTTTATAAATAGGCTTTGGAGTCGCTTCAACAGTCACTCCTACTAGAGTATTTAAAAAATATGCTTGCCATGAATAGTAACCATATGCTGCCCAGCTAAAAGTACCGAGTGCAGTTATTTTTGCATCGATATCATCGAGCGTCTTTGTTGACTGCTGTTGTGCAAAAGCAACACCTGAAAAAACAAGCAACAAAGCAATCAAGATCCCTAAAAATCTCTTCATAAAAAATCCTCCTAAAAATTTTTTTTAATATTTTTTCTTATTTTATAGGGTTCTACCCCATTTCAAAATAATTTTTAATATATTTTAATAATTTGTCAAGTGTTTTTAAAATTTATTTTTTATTTTTATTGTTAGTTTTAATAATTTATACATTTTTTTATTATTTAATATACTTTATTCATAATTTACTTCTATTATTTAATACTAATTAAGCTTTTCTATCATATTAACTATTCTTTTCGACATATTTTTTAGTATAGTATCAACCCATCTTGGATGAAGTTTAAATATCTCTATAAACTCATCTTTTGGAAATATTAAACATTTTGTAGGTGTATCCATAGCTATGATTGTTGCTGATCTTAGGTTTATATCAAAAAGAGACATCTCACCAAATATCTCTCCCTTTCTTATTATATTCAATACCTTGTATCTATCCCCAGTTTTTTTGCAAACCCAACATCTTCCCTCTAAAAGATAGTAAACATCTGTTGACTTTTCCCCCTCTTTAATAACTATATCTTTCTCTGAAAACTCTTTACCATACTTCTTTAATATCTCATCTGTTAAAGCTTCTTCACCTTCAAAACCAAATTTTATAATATCAGCATCAAAATCATACATATTAACCTCTTTTAATAAATAGATCTATTTTTTATATTTTACTAAAAAAATTTAAAAGTATTTTATATTTTCTTTTTCTATATATATAGAATTCAAAATCTTTGTAAAATTTGAAAGAGATTTTATAGCATGAATTGAAAGTTCCCAGACCATCGAAACTGTTAACATAAACGAGTTTTTGTCCCATACATAAACATATGCATCAGATACACATATCGCTTTGGATAATCTTGGTGAATCAGCATATACCTCTGGTACTCCAAAAATATCTCCCTCTTTTAGAAAAAACTCACACTTGTTTTTTGAAGCATTATATGGAAATTCTATCTTTACAATACCACTTTTTATATAAAATATAGCATTTTCATTTACAGGTTCATATATATTATAAATAATCTGGTTAGCTTTAACAAATATCTCTTTCCCATTAATAAAAAAATTTTGTTCATTTTTATAAGGATTTGGATTAAAACTTGACATAATAATACTCTTTTTAACTATTTTTATAATAAAAGTAATAAAACTATTTTTAAAATTTTCAAACATTTATATAAAATATTTTAAAAACTTATTTAAATTTATAACCTATTTAATAAAGTTTTTAAGCTTTTAATTTCATATCTTTAGCAGCCTTTATCTCATCAAGTCTTCTAACTGGAGTATTTATTGGTGCATTATGTAAAATTTCAGGATCTTTCTCTATCTCTTCATATATCTTTATCATAACATCTATAAAATTATCAAGTGTCTCCTTGCTTTCAGTTTCAGTAGGTTCTATCATCAAAGCTTCAGGTACAATCAAAGGGAAATAGATAGTTGGTGGGTGTATACCATAATCAAGAAGCCTTTTTGCTATATCTAAAGTTGATACACCTTTTTCCTCTTTAATCTTTTTCCCAGATAAAACAAACTCATGTTTACAGATTCTATCATAAGGAAGAAAATAGTATCTTTTAAGTTTCTCTTTTAAGTAGTTTGCATTTATTACAGCCTTTTCAGAAACTGACTTAAGCCCTTCATCTCCATTTATTAAAATATATGTAAAAGCTTTAACTAAAACAGCTATGTTTCCGTAAAAACCTGAAACTTTTCCTATACTTTTTTCATTTGAATAGTCCAATTTATAAAAATATTTATTTCCATCTTTTCCCTTTTCATCTATTTTTATAGCTTTTATATCAGGTATTGGTAAATATGGCAGAAGTCTATCATTTACAAGAATAGGACCAGAGCCTGGACCTCCACCCCCATGAGGAGTTGAAAAAGTCTTATGAAGATTAAGGTGTACACAATCAAATCCCATAGCACCTGGTTTTACCCTTCCCATTATTGCATTAAAATTAGCTCCATCGTAGTAAAGAAGTCCACCAGCTTTATGAACAAGTTCTGCTATCTCAACTATTCTCTCTTCAAAAAGGCCTAAAGTGTTTGGATTTGTAAGCATTATACCTGCGAGTTCGTCATTAATATATTTTTTGATCTCTTCAACATCAACAAGACCATCAGGGCCAGATTTTATCTCGATAACTTCAAAACCTGCAATATGTGCAGAAGCAGGATTTGTCCCATGAGCTGAATCTGGGATAAGTATTTTTTTCCTTTTTGCCCCATTTAAACCTTCTTTTTCTTTTTCATCAAAATAAGCCTTAAATAGTTTCATACCAACATATTCACCATGTGCACCAGCAAAAGGTGCCAAAGTTCCCCATTTCATACCAGTTATTTTACATAAAAGTTCAAGAAGCTTATATTGAAGTTCAAGGATACCTTGACAGTTTTTGTAATCTTCCTCTTCTCCTCTAAAGTTTCCAACCAAAGGATGAATAGACTTAAAACCTTCAAAAGAGGATACATCTTCATTTATCTTTGGGTTATATTTCATTGTGCAAGACCCAAGTGGATAAAAACCAACATCAACTCCAAAGTTTCTCCTTGAAAGATTTACAAAGTGTCTAACAAGATCAACCTCTGCAACTTGGGGCAAAAAAGCTTTTTTTTCTCTTATATATCTTTTATCTATCTTATTATTTTTAATAGCTTCATCTATATCATAAGAAGATTTATCTTTTATATTTTCACTATTTAATATATCATCTTCAGGAAATTCATATCCTCTAACTCCATCTCTTGATATCTCAAAAATAAGTGGAAAATTTTCCATAAATCCTCCTTAAATAAAAACTTTTTCACATTACTACCATTTTTTCATTTTATTAATATATTTTTTTATCTCATTTATATTTTTTCATCTTATTAAATTTTTTCATCTCCTTAATATTTTTTTTATCTCATTAATATAAAGATCAATTTCTTCCTTTGTTCTTTTCTCAGTTACTGCAATTGCTACTTTTCCAGTTTTTTTACTATTCATATTATTATTTTCACTAAAGTTTCTTTTTAGAAAAGGTGTTTGAGTAAAAAGATCATCAAGTAAAACCCCTCCAAATATATTATTTTCTTCCAATTTTTTTAAAACTTCCTTTGCTTTTTCATAATCTCCAAATTCAATTGTAAACTCATTAAAAAATGGTTTTCCCTCTCCATATAATTTTAGACCACATTCAGAAGTAAGCTTATCAGCAAGATAGTGAGATTTTGAATAGTTTTGCTTTCCAACCTCTCTAAATCCATCTCTTCCTATTGAACAAAAGTAAACAAGAGATGCTAAAGCCATCAAAGCTTGATTTGAACATATGTTTGATGTTGCTCTCTCCCTTTTTATATGTTGTTCTCTAGCTTGTAAAGTTAATACAAATCCTCTTTTCCCTTCTTTGTCAACAGTTTGCCCAGCAATTCTACCCGGAAGTTTTCTAACATGTTCCATAGTTGTTGCAATATAACCAGCTGATGGACCCCCAAAATACATAGGAATACCAGCAGGTTGAAGATCACCTATTGCAACATCTGCTCCCCATTCTCTTTGTGACTTAAAATATGAAAGAGAAAGTGGATTTGATGATATCACAAATATAGCTTTATATCTGTGTATCTCTTCTGCAAAATCTTCATAATTTTCTATTATACCATAGATATTTGGGCTTTGACAAATAACTGCAGCAGTTTTTTCTGAAAGTTTCTTTTTTAAGTCTTCAAAATCAGTTTCTCCATCTTTTTCATTTATTTGAATAAGTTTAACAGGAAGATCTGAAAAACTTGTATGTAAAACCTCCTTTGTATAAGGGTGTAATGTGCTTGAAAAAAGTATTTCTTCACCTTTTTTATTTGTTTGTAAGCCAATAACTGCTGCTTCATAAGCTGCTGTAGCTCCATCGTAAAGTGAAGCATTTGAAACATCCATACCAGTAAGCTCACATATAATTGTTTGGTATTCAAATATTGCTTGCAAAACTCCTTGAGATATTTCAGCTTGGTATGGTGTATAAGCTGTGTAAAATTCTGATCTTGAAGTTATATGTTTTACAACAGAAGGAATTATATGATCATAACATCCACAACCTAAAAAATTGATATATTTTGTGTTGTTTTTTTCTGATAAACTTAAAAGCTTTTTGTAAGCTTCATATTCAGAAATCCCTTTACCTATCCCTATCTCTCCATTTAATCTTATTTTTTGAGGAATATCAGCAAAAAGATCATCTACACTTTTAACTCCTATCTCATCCAGCATCTTTTTTATATTTTGCTCTGAGTCAGGAATATATTTTATCATAAATACTCCTAAAATTTTTTATTTATTTTTAGTTTTTAATTTTATTATTATTATTTATTTTTTTTTCATTTTAAGCTTTTTACTAACTTTTGATTCTTAATCATACTTTCCAAATTTAAATAAAAAAAAATAAAAGCTATCCCCTATCTTCTTAAAAAAGCTTAGAGGATAGCTTATTTTTTAAATTTTATATTTATTAGTGTTTCTTTTTCTGTTCTTCACAGAACTTTTCATAAGTTTCAGCATCCATAAGATGATTAAGTTCCGATGAATCATTCATCTCAACTGCAAATATAAAAGCTTCGTATGGTTTTTGATTTAGCAACTCAGGTTTATCTTCAAGTTCACTATTTACTTCAATAATTTTTCCTGAAACTGGAGAATTTATAGGAGATGCTGCCTTAACAGATTCAATTGTGCATGCCTCTTCATCTTTTTCAATTTCAGTATTTACTTCAGGTAGTTCAACATAAACTATATCACCAAGTTCTCCCTGAGCATAATCAGATATACCAATATATGCTATATTCCCTGAAACTCTAACCCATTCATGAGTTTTTGAGTATTTTAAGCTTTTTTCAATATGCATAAATCCCTCCATATTATCTTGATAAAAATAAAATACTAAAATAATATTTATTCAAGTTTTTTTTATTTTTTTTATTCTTTTTATTGTTTTTTATTTTTTTATATTTTATTTTTTTTGATATTTTTTAATTTTAATTTTATTTATGATATTTCTTTAATATTTATTATTTTTCTTAATATTTTTCTATTTACCAGTATTTTTATAAAACGGAGTCTTACAAGTTTTAGCTAATTTCAATTTTCCACCTATCTCTACTTCACAGGTGTCTTCAGGTTTTAAAACACCTTTTTTTATCAAAACTAAAGCAACAAATTTATCAAGCATAGGTGATTTTGCACCTGTTGTTACAAAACCTATCTCAACTCCATCTTTAAAAACTTTATAGCCTGTTCTTGGCACACCTTTATCAACCATCTCTATTCCTCTTAATGTTCTTGGAATACCTGTCTCTTCTTGTTTTAGTAAAGCCTCTTTCCCACAAAAATCTTCTTTTTCAAGTTTCACAAAATATTTTAAACCAGCCTCTAGAGGAGTTATTGATTCAGAGATTTCATGACCATAAAGAGGGAGTTTTGCTTCAAATCTTAAAGTATCTCTTGCACCAAGTCCACAGGGCAATACCCCATCTTTTTTAAAATTTCTAATTATTGTTTCCCATACAAAAGGTGCATCTTCAGGAGAAAGATATATCTCAAATCCATCTTCACCAGTATAACCTGTTCTTGAAACCAAAGCTTTTACTTTATCGGGTGCTTTTTTGTTGTTGAAGTTTAAACTTTTATCTATCTTTATATCAACACCATCTCTAAAAGTAAAAAAGGTTATTTCAGATAGATTTATATCAACAAGATTTTGAAAATATTTTTGAGCATTTGGCCCCTGAAAAGCAAGTTGAGCTACTTTTTTTGAGATATTTTCTATTTTTAGAAGTCCTCCACAGTCTACTAAGTCTGGATTTTTATCTCTACTACTATCACTTTTTTTAAAACAATCGCAACCTGTGCACTCACAGTACCTTCCATCATTTTCAATCTTTTTTACAAACTCATTTTCTTCTGTAATCCATTTAAAATCTTTTTCTACATTTGCAGCATTTACAACAAGTAGGTATTTTTTATTGTTAAATTTATAAACAAGAAGATCATCAATAACACCACCATGTGGATAACACATAAGGGTGTATATAACCTGATTATCTTTCATTCCTTTTACATCATTTGTAACAAGCCAGTCAACAAATTCAGTAGCTTTTTCACCTTCTATCATTATTTCACCCATATGAGATACATCAAAAAGACCAGCATTTTTTCTAACAGCCATATGCTCTTCTATAATCCCAGCTTCAAACTGAACAGGAAGTTCCCATCCTCCAAAATCGATAAGCTTTATACCACTATAATCTTTATATGCCTCATATAGAGGAGTTCTTTTTAACATTTTGCTCTCCTTTTATTAAAATTTAATTATTAAAAGAGTATTCCTTTATAAAGAGGAAATTTATCAGTTAATTTTTTAACTCTTGCTTTTGCTTCCTCTTTTGCAGATTCATCCTTTTTAGTTAATACAAGATTTATTATTTTAGCTATCTCAATCATCTCATCTTTACCCATACCTCTTGTTGTTAATTGAGGTGTTCCAAGTCTTATTCCTGAAGCAATGTTTGGAGGATTTTTATCAAATGGAATTGTATTTTTATTACATGTAATATTAGACTCATCAAGTAAAGTTTCAGCTTCTTTACCAGTTAATCCTTTTAAAGTTACATCAACAAGCATAAGATGATTATCAGTTCCTCCAGAAACAAGTCTAAATCCTTCATTTTTTAAAGCTTCTGCTAATGTTTTTGCATTTTCAACTATCTTTTTTTGATACTCTTTAAATTCAGGTTTTAATGCCTCACCAAATGCAGCAGCTTTAGCAGCAATAACATGCATAAGTGGCCCACCCTGAATTCCTGGAAATACAGTTTTATTAATCTTTTTGTTTAACTCCTCATCATTTGTGAGAATCATACCACCTCTTGGCCCTCTTAAAGTTTTATGAGTTGTTGTTGTAACAACATGGGCATACTCACATGGATTTGGATGTAAACCTGCTGCAACAAGACCAGCAATGTGAGCCATATCAACAACAAGATATGCCCCAACTTTATCAGCTATTTCTCTCATTCTTTTAAAATCGATTATTCTTGGATATGCAGAAGCTCCAGCCATTATCATTTTTGGTTTATGTTCTAAAGCTTTTTTTTCAAGTGCATCATAATCGATAGTTTCAGTATCTTCTCTTACACCATAAGGGATAACTTTATAAAATATTCCTGAAAAGTTAACAGGAGATCCATGTGTTAAGTGTCCTCCATGAGATAGATCCTGCCCTAAAATAGTATCACCTGGTTGTAAAAGAGCAAAATAAACACCCATATTAGCTTGACTTCCAGAATGCGGTTGAACATGTGCAAATTGACAGTTAAAAAGTTGTTTTGCTCTATTTCTTGCAAGTCTTTCTGCTTCATCAACCCATTCACAGCCCCCATAGTATCTTCTTCCAGGATATCCTTCAGCATATTTATTCGTTAAAACAGATCCTTGAGCTTCTAAAACAGCCTTAGAAACAGCATTTTCAGAAGCTATTAACTCAAGTTTTTCCTCTTCTCGAATAACCTCTTTCATTATTATATCATAAAGTTCAGGATCAGATTCTTTTAAACTCATAGCTAAAATATTTTTTTCCATAATTTCTCCTTTAATTTTATATTTTTAATTAATAAAAAATTTAATATTAATTAAAGAATAATTTTTATAATAATTATTAGTTTTAAAAAGGAATTATAATTTTATTTTTTATTATTTAAACTATTTACTATTAAATTTTTTTAAGAATACAATTAAAAACTATTTTGTCAATAAAAATGATTTAACTAACTAATTTTATTAACAATTATCCTAATATAATTAAGTATTTAAAACTTTATATTTAAATATATTAAATACAAATTTAATTTATTGTGGTTTTTTTAATAATTTTATAATTTTAATAATAATAAAATTTTTAATTTCACAAAAAATAATTATTTAATTTGAATTTTATTTTTTTTATGTTAATATTGTAAAAATAAATATAATTTTTTCTACAAAATTTATTATTTCGTCAAATTTTTTTAATTTTATTAATTTTATTATC
>JAOAHJ010000018.1 GCA_026415295.1 Spirochaetota bacterium
GACACCTGAGTCAGGTGCAAAACTCACAATACAGGAAAAAGCAGAGATACTTAAAAATCATATTTTTGGAGTTGATATTGATGAGCAGGCAGTGGAAGTTACCAAACTTTCTCTCATGCTTAAAATGTTGGAAGGTGAGTGGGGTTTTGTAAAAGGCACCGCAGTTTTACCAATGCTTGATAAAAATATCAAATGTGGAAATTCGTTGATATCAGGTAATGTTCTGGAACTAACAAGATATTTTGGAAATGATTATTATAAAGTCAAGCCGTTTAATTGGGAAGAGGAGTTTAGGAGTGTTATGGTGGATGAAGGGGGATTTGATGTGGTTATCGGCAACCCACCGTATATTTTTGCCAGGGATGAAGGTTTTAAAAAAGAAGAAAAAGAATTTTTTTATAAAACTTATAAAGTCGTTCAATATCAATTAAATACTTATATAATGTTTACAGAAAAATCATACAATTTATTAAAAAATTTAGGCAGATTAGGATTTATTATACCTAATAATTGGTTAACTATTGATACATCTTTAAAGTTTAGAGAATTTATTTTAAAAAATACATATAATATTGAAATAGTAAATAGTTATGATAAGGTCTTTCAAGATGCTAATGTTGATACATCAATTTTGATTTTTTCAAAAAAAGGGGATAGTAATATTAAATTGAATGAATTAATAAATGGAAAAATATTACCAATAATAAAATGTGAGACAAAAGAATTTTTATCAGATAAAAATTTGATATTAAATTGTGATTTAATAAAAAACAAAAAAACAATAAATATTTGTCAAAAAATAAACATAAATTCTAAAAATTTGCAAGATATAGTTATAATAAAAGCAGGTATAAAAGCATATGAAATTGGGAAAGGACAACCAATACAAACCAAGGAAATGAGAGATGAAAGGGTTTATCATAGCACTAAAAAAATAAATGATAAATATTTAAAATATCTGGATGGAAAAGATGTTAAAAGATATTTAATAGATTGGAGTGGGCAATATATTAAATATGGAAAAAATTTAGCAGCGCCAAGAACCCCGGATTTATTTAAAGGAGAAAGAATTTTAGTTAGACAAATTCCTGGGAAATTACCATATTTAATATATTCAACATTAGTTAAAGAAGATTATATAAATGATTTAAATAGTATGATAATAAAAAAACAAAATAATGATTATGATTTAAGATATATTTTAGGAATAATTAATTCCAAATTAATATCATATTGGTTTTATTTTAAATTTGGGAAAATGCAAAGAAAAATTTTCCCACAATTTAAAATAAAAGAATTATCTTTATTTCCAATTAAACCTATTGACTTTTCAAATATTAGGGAAAAAGAAAAGCATGATAAGTTGTGCGAATTAGTTTCAATAATAATTGAGTTGAATGAGAAATTAAAAGTAAGAAAAAATATAAACACTATTCAAAAGCAAATTGAAAAAACTAACAAAGAAATTGACGACCTTGTCTATGACCTTTACGGGATAACGGAAGAGGAGAGGAAGATAATAGAGGGGGATATAAATCATAATGATACAAAATGAACAATACAATGCCCTTATAAATGATTTATTAAATGCAGAAAAAATTTGTTTATTTTTAGGAGCTGGATTTTCAAAACAATTGGGATTTTGGCTCTGGGATGAACTTGTAACAGAAATAATTGAAAAATTTGAAGAAGCAAAACTAACTTTTAGTGATAAGGAGCATTTAATAAGAATTGATAAAAAGTATGCTTTAGATTATTTGGAAAGTTTAAACAAAAATTATTTTTATGAATTATTAGATAGAATTTACAAGGAAAAAGCAAAGAATAAAAATATTGCTATTATAAATTCAATGTTTAATATATTAAGAGATGACAGATTTAAAATTATTACAACCAATTTTGATAGTGTATTAGAAGAAGAATTGAGTATTGAAAAAAATATGGTAAGTATAAATCCGAATTTTAATATAGATAATAAAATAAATTATATTCATGGGAGAATAGATCAAAAAGATAATTTAATATTAACACAAAAAAAATATTTTGAAAATTATTTAAAAAAAGATAGTGAATTAATTAAATTTTTATATGAGGTTTTTCAAAAGAATATTGTTTTTTTTATTGGATACAGTTTGTCTGATTATGAAATACTTCAAATTTTAAACAAAACAAAACAAAATGGAATTAATCGTTATATTTTATTACCAGAATACAAGAATAATGAAAGTTATATATCTATTTTAAAAAAAATTTATAAAGATAATTTTAATTTAACATTATTAAAATATAATATAGATAAAAATGGTTATAATGTATTAATTGATTATTTAAAAGAATTAGACAATGCACTATATAAAAAACAAGAATCACAAAATACTATGAAGGAACCAGAAAATGCAAAGTAAAGTTTTTATTTCACATTCTTCAAAAGACCATGAGTTTGTTAATGAGTTAGTGAAAAAATTAAGAAAAGATAATATTGATTTATTTGTTGATGATTTGGATATAAAGGTAGGTGATCATATTAAAGAAAAAATAGATCAAGGACTAGAAGAATGTGATTTTTTTATGGTTATATTATCAAAAAATTCTCTCCAGAGTAAATGGGTTGAGGAAGAGATAGACATAGCAACATTAAAAAAGTTATCTGGAAAAAATATTAAAATTCTTCCTGTTATACTTGATTTGGAAATAAATGAAATACCGGAAAGATTTAGAGCAATAAGAGCCGCAAGTTTTTATCATAATGAAATTAAAGATGATGAATATTTAAAAATAATAGAACAAATTCGGGACAGTGAAAAAGCTAAAGCATTAAATAAATTTCAGGAATCATTTTTTAGTGATTTGGAATATATTGATAATATTATAAAAAAATCAAGAAATGTGAACAAAACAGATGTGACCAAAACAGAAGTAGAAATTATTTTAAATAAAATAAAGAACGAAACTTATGCAAGATACTTTTTTGTTCATGCTGATAGTGAAATATGGTTTGAAATTTTAAAAATTTATGATTTTTTTGTTCCTGATGTTGAAAAATTAAAACCCATTGATAAAGGAAACGGATTTTTTTCATTGCCTTATTGGAATGTTTTGCCATATCTTGAAAAATTATCAAAAAATGAAGAATTTATTTCAAAGGATGAAAATACAAAAAGATTAATAGAAATAATTAAAAATGTTACACAAATATTGAAGGATAAAAATATTGATAATTCAAGAATTTGGGATTCTTTTATTAGTATTATTATTAATTTGCCTAATAATACTATTGATTTTGAATGTATTAGATTATTAGAAGATTGGATAAACACTAAATTTCCTATTA
>JAOAHJ010000019.1 GCA_026415295.1 Spirochaetota bacterium
ATTAGGATTTAAGTAAATATAATTCATCGTAGAATAATATAATAAAATCTTGCCTAACTCAATAGCTATTCCAACACAATTCTCTTCAGTTCTAACCTCATCTTCAAATTCTAAAAACCTTTTAAGTGCGATTTCACATAAACTGTCATATGTTTTTACATAGTTTACAATCATCTTAACCCCCCTTACTAAATAAATTAATCAAATTTTTCAATTCCTTATAGGTAGGCTAAAAACTTTTATAGTTTTCATTAATAGACAATGTACAATCATTTAAGACATTATATTCTCTTGTTATACCAATTTGATAAATGCCTTCAAGCATTTTAAATCCTTTATAAATTTATTTTTTTAATTACTTATTTTTTAATAATTTCACACACCCAAAGCCCATGCTATTTTTTTCTCCAAATCCAGTTGCAATTCCAAACTCCAATAATTTTTTTGAACCTACTATATTAAAAATACCGCTATATCCCTTAATTAAAAATCCTTTATATTCTATAATATTTTCTCTTATTTTAGAAAAAGATTTTATTTTAATTTCTTTTTCAATATCAAGTTTATTATAAAAAGCTTTGTATTTATTTAATAAATTTAAGTTTATTTGAGAATTAAATTCTTTTTCTCCAGGTTTAAAATAAATTGTATATTTTGAACCATCATGTTTAAATAAAATAGAATAAGTAACTATTGGAGAAAGAGTTTCAATTAAAATTTCATCCTTATCTACCTCTATTGGTATAACAGTGGCTTCATTTACATCAAGCTCATTATTTCCAAGTTTAATTTTACTATTCAATATATTATTAACAAAAGATTGACAAAATTCTAAATAAGCTATCATCATATTAATGCCTCTTTACTAATTAATTGTATACCATATGAACCCGACAATTATTGTCGCTAAAAAAATTTTTTTTTAATATTTTATAAATTTTTGATACATCTCTTTTATTCTAGATAACCATAACTTTCTAAGCTCTTCTGGCTCCACTATTTCTGCAAATTCTCCATATCTTAAAACTTTTCCAACTAATTCATCAGGATAAGTATAAGGAACTGTGAGCTTTACAACTTTTTCACCATTTTCTTCTATTTTCTCTAATACTTGCATCTTATGCCAATTTTGTTTTTCAACTATATTTGCAATTTTTTTATAAAACTTTATCACTGCATTTTTGGTTAAATAACCCTTATATATGCCAAAAGAATTATTTATTAAATTTTTTAAATCTTCATCTGAGATAGAATCTTTATTTTCATAAATTTTATCTGTTAAAACTATGCTATTAATTCGTGCTAAAAGTAAAGTTCTAAGCTCATTTTTACCTATATCAATTACTATAAGATACCATTTACCTCCATAGTTTATTAACTTTTTTGCAAAAACTTCTCTTAATGTTCTATTATTATTAGCATCTGTATAATCAACTTTTATTATTTTAGAATCAAGATATGAGATTAAAATAGTATTTAAAATTTCAAAATTTATCTCTTCAAACTCAACATTTTCATAGATAATAAATTCAGTGCTTAATTTTTTCCACTTTTGAGGAAAACCTTTTAATAATTCTTTTTTTATATTATTTGAATACACCGGCAAATAATATTTACAATCTATAATATTTTCAAAAAATACAAGAGTAATTAGAGATTTTTCATTATGAAAACTCAACAAATCATATGGTCTAGTATATTTATAAACCCCTATTTGTTTATAATAAATAATCGGTGCATGCATTTCTCTTCTCATTGTTTCAATATCTCTATCTAAAGTTCTTTCACTGATTTCAAATTCTTTTAAAATAGTTTTTTTAAATACCTGCCCATATTTGGTTATATGGTCATGTATAAAAAATACTCTTTCAATCCTACCCATATCTTAAACATTCCTCCACTTCAAAAATAATAAAATAATACTAATAATACTATGTTTTAATTTTTAACAAATTCAATATATTTTTTACAAATATCATTATTTGACTTTTTAATTTTTTTTATTAGAATTTTCATAAGTATTTTAATACTTAAAAATCTAAATATTATATGTCAGAAACAAGTGAAAAATATAAAAAATTTTCTTTAATATTTTTAATTATATTTTTTATTCTACAAGTATTATGGTCTTTTTATCTAATTCCAAAATTTAAAACATATTCTGGAACATCTCAAACCATTGATGCTACTATAAATTATGATTATGAATCAATTATGGAGCTTCTTATTAACTACAAAATCTCTGGAATAAAATTTTATAACTACCTTCAAATCTTTGATATATTTTACTCTCTTACATACTTTTTATTTTTTATTTTTACATTCAAATTTCTGTTTGCATATCTAGAAGAAAAGTTTCTCTTTTATATTTCAAAAATAATTTATATTATTATAAGTATAATAATTCCTACTCTTTCCTACATATTTGATTCTTTAGAAAATATTTTTATTTTCATTATCAGAATTAATTTCCCTTATATTTCTAAAAGTATTGTGGCTTTTTCAAATATTTCTACATTACTCAAATTCCTATTTTTCTCTATATCTACTCTTTCAATTATTCTAATCATAATAAAAATATTTTATCTTTATATTAAAAAACTAAAAATAAAAGAAAAATAACTAATATTTATAAAAAATAATTAATATATCCTAATTGATTTTTTATTTTTTTTATATAAATTTAAGTCAATAAATTAATTTAATAAAAAAAAATTTAATAAATATAATTTTATATATTTACTTTAGGAGGATAAATTGAAATATTTAGAACAAATTATAGAAGATATAATGAGTGTGCCTTCAATTACTGGTTTTGAAGATTTTTTTGCTCAAAAAATTTCTTCTTATATAAAAGATTATTTTGATTCTTATAACATCGATAGGCTTGGAAATCTTATTTTATTTAAAAAAGGAAAAGGCAAAGATAAGCTAAAAATTATGTTTTGTGCTCATATGGATCAGATTGGCCTTATGATTACTAAGATTGAAGATAATGGTATATTAAGATTTGCTCAAATAGGTGGAATAAACCCATTAACTCTTTATGGCAAAAGAGTAAAAATAATTAAAGAAAAGAATAAAGATAATGAACCATGTGAGTATATTTATGGTATTATTGGTATGAAACCACCCCATCTTGTTGAAGATGAATCTAAAGTTGAAAAGATTCAGGAACTATTTATAGACTGTGGTTTTTCTTCAAAAGATGAAGCACAAAAAAAGATAAAAATTGGAGATGTTGCACTTGTTGATTCAAATTTTCTAAAACTTAAAAATAATCACTATTCATCAATAGGTTTTGACAATAAAGCTGGAGTTTTAACTCTTATATCTTTATCTCACCTACTTAAAGACATTAAACCTTATCATGATGTATATATTGTCTTTTCTGTCCAAGAAGAAGTTGGACTAAGAGGGGCAAGAGTCTCTACATTCTCTATTTCACCTGATGTTGCAATTGTTTGTGATGTTACTTTTGGAGATCCAAAAGGAAATATTACAGATGTAAAAACTGGAGCAGGCCCTGTTATAGCTAAAGGACCAAACTATCATCCATCATTAGTTTCATCAATAGAAAATATATGTTCAGAGGAAGATATTCCTTACCAAACAGAAGTGGAATCAAGACCAGGAGGAACAGATGCTTACATAGCCCAGATAACAAAATCTGGAGTTTTTACATCTCTTATATCAATTCCATTAAGATATATGCATACTCAAGTTGAAATAATTAGTTTAAAGGATATTTATAGAGCTTCAAAAATTATGTATTTTATTTCAATAAAAGAAAAATTATTCGAAGTTGATAAACTTCCAGAAGACTAATAAAAAATAAAAAAATTATAAAAATTTATAATAAATAAAGAAATAAAAAAATAGAAAAACATCTAATAAAATAATATTTTAGGAGGAAGCTTTGAAAGATAAAAACCAACAAATTTTACTTGAGAAATACTCCAATTTAACAGGTGGTGGTGGAGATGAAAAAGAGATAAGAGACCAAATATACAAAGATATTAAAAACTATGTAAGTGAAATAAAAATAGATCCTCTTGGTAATCTTAAAGGAGTTCAATTAAAGGAAAATAAAAATTCATATATACTTCTAACTGCTCATATGGATGAAGTTTCTTTAATAGTTGAAAAAGTTGATTCAAATGGACTTATAAGCTTTAAAGCTATTGGAGGTTTTGTAGAAAAAATACTCCCTGGAACCAATGTTTTTATTGGTAAAGATAAAATTCCAGGAGTTATAGGATTAAAATCTTACCATATTATGTCTCAAGCAGAAAGAGAGAAAGCACCTGATATAAAGTCTCTCTTTATAGATGTTGGGGCTTCATCAGATAAAGAAGCCTCTGTTAAACCAGGAGATATGATTTACTTTAATTCAAAATTTTTCATCCAAAATGATCACTATTTTGGTAAAGCATTTGATGATAGAGCTGGTTGCACTGCTATTACAGAAATCTTAAAAGATAACAGCTCAAAAGTGTCAATAGCATTCTCATATAATGTTCAAGAAGAGGTTGGTTTAAGAGGTGGGGCTGTATGCGCATGGGAACCTGAAAATATTATATTTAACTTAAATCTTGAAGGAACTACATGTTCAGATAGAGAGCTTGAAAAAGAGAATTCTCCATCAACAGAGTTAGGAAAAGGCCCTGCTATAACAATAATGGATAGAACCTCAATAGTTAACAGAAAACTTCTTGATTTTGTAATAGATATAGCTGAAAAAAATAAAATTCCTTATCAATTTAAGCAAACCGTAACTGGAGGAACAGATGCTGGCTATATTCATATAACAAAAGAGGGGATTCCATCTATAACTATATCTGTTCCTGTTAGATATATTCACTCACCATGGGGAATTATAAATAAAAACGATTATGAAAACTATCTAAAACTCGCAAAATTAATTGTAAATAATTCACACCTTTTTATTAGTTAATTTATTTTACTATGATAAAAATGAATTTTTATAAAAAGTATAAAAAAAAATAAAAAAATTTTATAAAAAGAATATTAAAAATAAACAAAAAATTTATATTATTAAATTAATAATTAATTTATTTTATTAATTAAAAAACTTAAGTTTATTAAAATAGTAGTTTATTAAAAATTAATTAAATCTATTAAAATTAATTAAAAAGGAGCAAATATGAATATAAAAAACAAAGATTTTATTTTTAATGAATTTGGAGTTTCAGGAAGAGAAGATAAAATAAAAGAAAAATTAAAAGATTTTATTAAACCTTATGTTGATGAAATTTTAGAAGATAGAAACAATTCATTAATAGGTTTAAAAAAGGGAACTAAAAAAGAAAATAAACTAAAAATAATGTTATCAGCTCATTATGACACAATAGGTCTTATCGTAACATATATAACTAAAGAAGGTTTTTTAAGATTCGCTGATGTTGGTTGGCTTCCTCCATACCAAATCATTACTAAAAGAGTTATATTTGAAAATGGTCTTTCTGGAATAATTTATGCAGATGAACAAGAAAACATTAAAAAAGGTGAAAAAAACAAATATTTCATTGATATTGGTGCAAAAAGTGAAGATGAAGCAAAAAAAATGATAAAGATAGGTGATATGGGAGCTATATATACCCCTTATATAATTCAGAATAACAATATTTTTTCAAGCTGGCTTGATGATAGAATAGGTTGTTTTGTTTTACTTGAAATTATGGAAAACCTAAAAAATCCTTTACACGATATATATTTTGTTTTCTCTTCACAAGAAGAGGTTGGTTTAAGAGGTGCCAGAACTTCAGCATTTAAAATTGAACCTGATATAGGCTTAGCTTTTGATGTAACTGGAGCTGATGATCTTATAAAAAAACATAATTTTTATAATTCAAAACTAGGAGAAGGTGCTGCAATTAAAATAATGGACAACTCAGTTATATCAAATAAAAAACTTGTTAATCTTTTGGAAAAATTAGCAATTGAAAACAAAATTAAATATCAAATGGACATACTCATGGGTGGTGGAACTGATGCTGGTGTAATACAATTAACAAAATCTGGTGTTATAACAGGAGGGATATCTATTCCTACAAGATACCTGCATTCAGCAAATGAGATGTGTAATCTTGATGATGTGCAAGCATGTATAGATTTAGGACTTACATTCTGCAAAAATGAAATTAATATTTAATTATTTTTTGAACACTAAAAAAATTTTATAAAAGATTAAA